>CP131613.1 GCA_030686115.1 Psychrobacter cibarius | reverse complement strand
GCCAAACACGAATACTCCTGCACCAGTCATTCAGCCTATCACCTCAACTGCCTTACAAGCTTATAACTGGCAACTTGTTGACGCCAAAAGCACTGGTGGTGAAAAAATTGCACCCCTATTTTATGATCCAGCCAAGCCTTTAACCCTCAATTTTATGATGGATAATGATAATAAACTCGTCAGTCTTATAAATACTTGTAATAACATGGGTGCTGGTTATAGCGTGGTAAATGGCGACGTGAAATTGGGTCCGGTAAGAAGCACGATGATGGCATGCCCTGAGCCGCAAACTAACTTTGATAATGCTGCCCTTAAGACTGTAGAAGGCAAGTACAGCATAAGTAAAAGTGCGAATAATGTACCTGTCTTAACGATTACTAATGCCAACCAAGTTGCACATTTTAAAGCCGTAGCTAAGTAAGTATTCTTAGATAACGCATTCACATTATTTTTATAAAAAACGCTATACTATTGATAAGTATAGCGTTTTTTCTATTTTCTAGGTCAAACCTTCAATACGTATTTTGATTGCCTTAATCCTCACTATAGAACCTAATAGGATTGATAACTATCTGAGTGGTTAGCAACAGCAATAGGTATAGGTATACCCCAGCGGAACCAGCTGTTTCACCCCAAAAACCTATTAACAGACTACTCAAAACAGACTGTCATTGTGGAACCACTTAAAACAGGCTAATCAAACACCTCTGAATGGCTACCCAGCCTAACAAAATCTACCGTATCGCTCTGAACACGGTAGATAAGCACCAAATCAGGCTTAATATGGCAATCCCTAAACCCTTTATGATTGCCGGTCAACGCATGGTCTTTGTATTTAGCCGGTAGCGGTATATCGTTCGTCAAACAATTAAGCACCTCGCCCCATGCAGGAGTGAGCAAGCTTAGATAATTCTTTTTGGCATCTCTCTTAAACTGACTGGATACTTCAATGGATCTCATCAGCCTCGCCTTCTAGCTCATCCATCAAATCACCAAAGCTATCGTACTTAGTGCCTTTACCGCTCGCGACCTCTGCAATAGCAGCAAGTGTTTGCGCGTTGAGCTTAGGTTGTTGATAGTCAAAAGACAGAGGAATCGCATTAGTATCGGCTACTTGGTTCAAGAACAGTCTTATGGCTTGTGAAGGCGTTAGACCATAGCTTTCAAGAACAGAGAAAGACCTATCTTTCAGATCCTGGTCAAGCCGTATATTATAATTAGTTGTAGTCATAGCAATCACCTTTCGCTTATATTCGTACCCCCAATATAAGCGAAAGGTGATTAAACCTCAATAACTTTAGCGTTCTATCTTCTCGCTAATCTAAGGGGTAATAGTCTGCTCATTTAATCCAGCAAGAAAATCATCAACCGTTTTCTCAATGCTTTTTTGCATGACATACAGATCAGAAGTGGAGTACTTCCCCAGCTGATTTCTTTCATCCATGACTTCAAACAGCTTGCTTCTGACCACTTCTTCGTGCGTTTTATCGTCAATCAATAGCAAATTAAGCTTCACGACAGCTCTATTGTAGGCTTCTTGAGTGGCTTCAAGTTGAAGGCTTTTATTGCTAGCTACTGATACACCGATCATGCTCATAAATAACTCCGCTACTAGAATCATCTGTAGCTACAGATGATTTTTTTAGGTTAATAAGTTGTTTGTACCAAGCTATGATTATGCCAGTGAAAAACGAGAAGTAACGCTCTTATAACCCCTTTTTTGTAGCAGATTTTACGACAGATAAAAAATCCGTTATTTCTCACCTAATTTAATGACTACACCTTACGCACCCTAAAGGGACTGCCAAATAGCTGATATTGTTAGGTTTATTGAAATTCAGGTGTATACAAAGTGCAAACAAAATCGTTCTTAATTATTGATTTAAAAAGGAAAAAGGTGTTTACAATCTGTAAACAACCAAGTTGAAAAACAGTGAAAAACAGCCCTTTTTTACCGCCTTTTGCTGCAAAAATCACGCTTTCCTAACTGGTGAAATTATGGTGTAGTAAGTACACTTTAACAAAATAACACCCAATTATAGGAAAAAATGGCGATGAACTATGCAATTTTGAGGACGGCAAAATTAAAGACGATGGGCAACATTGGTGGCAGTCTTGCACACAGCTACCGAACGATAGAAACGCCAAATGCTGACCCCAACCTCACCCCTAAAAATCATCATACCGTTGCTACCCCTGAAGCCGTCAAACAGATAATAAAAGATCGACTTCCTGAAAAAAGACGCGCTGATGCGGTGCTCTGTATTGAGTATTTAATAACCGCCAGTCCTGAATGGGAAGGTTGGGGAAAAAGCCAAGAAACTGATTTTTTTAAGCGCTCTGCTCAGTGGCTCATGGATAAACATGAAGCAGAAAATATTGCAGGTATGAGTGTTCATCGGGACATAAGCACACCGCAGCTAGTCGCTTATGTGGTTCCTATTGACCAAAAAGGGAAACTCAACTGTAAGGATTTTCTAGGCGGTAGGGTTAAGTTAAACCAAATGCAGACTGATTTTGCCAAGACAGTCGCTGATTTAGGGCTAACGAGGGGCAAGGAAGGCTCTAAAGCCAAGCATACCAGCATCAAGGAGTATTACTACGACATCAATCACGCGAGAGACTTAACTATCGAAACTGTATCACCTAAGCCTGAAATGTTTGAAAGCAAGGCTAGATATGGGGAAAAGGTCACAGCAGCGGTTATTGAGCAAATAGAACCGACTGTAAAGGCTGCTAACAGCATCCTGATGGACTATGAGAAGGCTAGATCAGATAAAAGCGTGGCAGAAGCGAGCTATGACACTCTCAAAAAGCGTGTTGAGCCTTACTTAGTAGCTATTGAAGGGTTAAATCAAGAAGAAATTGCTAGGGTAAATGAGGTAATGCTGCTAGAAAGCCGTAAAATCGCTATAGAGAGTGGTAAAGGTAAAGGTGCTATAAGGTATCAGAATAGAGAAACAAAGCTATTAAATCTAATTCTGTAGACAAATAGGGTGGTTTCTATAGCTCATTACTGATGTTAAAAAAAATATGGATTACTTGATCCAAAAGACTATAAAAAACCTCTAATATTCTGTGATAACTAGGGCTTTTTTCTTTTGTCTTTTTAATTAGTAAAAAATAAAAAGAATGCTTTTAATGCTTTTAATGCTTTTAACAGCTTTTAAGTCCTCTGTATCCATTGCTATTAAAGGGCTGTAACCTCCATTCGAATACGTTTACTTACCCATTCGAATACGTTTACTTACCCATTCGAATACGTTTACTTACCCATTCGAATACGTTTACTTACCTTTTGAATACTTGAATAAAATTGTATTCGAAGATACAATTAAATATAAGTATTCAAATATGAAGGTTATTATGTCTAAATCTAATCTAGTGGTAAAAACTAATTATCTAAATACCGTACTACAAAATCTAAAACTATCAGAAATACGCATTGTTCAGTTAGCCGTTGTAGATGCTAGAGAGACTGGTACAGGGTTGAGTGCAGAGATACCACTTCGTATTGATGCTAAAAGATACGCTGAAGTTTTTAATACCACTCGCCAAAACGGTTATCTAATGATGAAGGACGCTGAAGATACGTTATTTAACAGACGTTTTAGCTATGTTGATGATGAAGGTAAGTTAGTTAAATCTCGCTGGTTATCTCAAGTTAGATATTTAGATGACGAAGGAGCGATTGAAGTTGTATTTACTCCAGCTGTAGTACAAGGGATTACTCGAATTGATGGGGCTGAAGAGTTTTTTACTAAATATTTACTAGAACAAACAGCTGAAATGGATAGTAATTATTCAGTAAGGCTCTATGAGCTGCTGGTTCAATGGAAGCAAGCCAAAAAAACACCTGTTTTTGAATTGGAGAAGTTTAGAGGTCAGTTAGGATTAGAGTCTGATGAATATCAAACTATGAGCAACTTTAAAAAAAGGGTCTTAAACCTTGCTGTTGAAGAGATAAACGAAAAATCAGATCTCAATGTTAGTTACACTCAAAAGAAAAAAGGTCGCAAAATTGCAGGATTTAGTTTTACTGTTCATGAAAAGCCAAAAGCTAAGACGGATGTAGTTAATAAGGAGCGCGACGTTAGTACAGGAGATATGTTTACGGTCGATGGATTGAATGATAAGCAGTTAGGGCGTATTGCTCGCAACCCTGCTTTTATGGCGGAATACAATCATTTAGTAAGTCCTACCAGCCTAGCTGGACAGTCACAACAAGGATGGGAATTTGAAATGATTAACCGCCTTAAAAAAGACCCTACACAGTTTAATAAACGTCCTATCAAAGAATATCTTGAATACTAGGTCTGATGAGTGTGTTAGATGGGTTCGGTTCCCTAGTGAGGACTTGAATGCTTAGCTGTACACTATGTAATTCAATGCATTAACCTACTGAAATAGCGATAGTGTACTTTCTGGTGTACAGATATTGAGATTTTTAAATGCCCTAAAGAGTTAATAGGTCACTTTCAATGTATAGCGCTTCTGTCATAGAATGCATGAAATACAGCCAGCTTTTATCTGGCTACAAATAGAGTCGAATAGTTAAAGTGATTATAAACAAGGGAATTAAGATGCAAGTAAAAATAGGTTTGTTATTAGCTGCTGTGTTGGCGTCAGGATCAAGCTTTGCTGCGGATGCTTATAAGGTTTCTACTTCTGTATTTAAAGATGGTGAGTTAATTGCTTCACCTGTGATGCTGGTAAATGCTGAGGAGATGGCATCAATCGCTATTGACAGTGATTTTGAGTATAACCTGACAGTAAAGCCCTATAATGAGCATACGGCTAAAGTTGTTACGGCTGTTAAAGTTGGTGATGAGGTGACTGAACAAGAAACGACCGTCGCCTATGATAAAGAAGCGACCGTTGATAATGGTAACGATAAACTGACTTTATTGGTTCGTAAAATCACCAGTTAAGATAGTACCCGTTCAATTAACGGGTTAACCGAAGTCATATCTACGTTAGAGCCGTTATTTTTCATGCAGCATAACAGCTTGAAAACGAAACCCTATAGAATACCAACATTGCATGGTCATTTGCTGTTGTATCCTAATCGGAAGTCATTCGTTATGACCCTAATTTTTAAAAGGAATAAAGCTAATATGAAGTACACCCTACTTTTAAGCACGCTGTTACTCAGTTTAACGGCTTGTCAGAATACAAACCCGCAAATATTAGATAAGAACACTACTTCACACTCTAATACATCTACAACAGTCAAAGCGGATAATACGACTTCTAGCGCAAGCGATAACTACAATAAATCCATTCGCTATAAGGATTTTTCTGCTCGTGTAGTGAGCACGCCTGACGGTAACGGTGGTTATGACTTAAAAATTCAGCCTAGGGGTGAAAAAGTCATTGAAAGACACATTGACGATCCGGTTATTGATGCTGCGTTGGGTGATCTTAATGGAGATGGGTTCTATGAAATTCTGATTTTCACACAAAGTGTCGGTAGTGGCTCATATGGTAACGTCATGGCTTATTCGAGCAATAAAGGGCTGTCATGGAGTGAAGTGTCTTATCCTGAGCTCTCTAGTAAACTCAAACAAGGTTACATGGGTCATGACAAATTTGAAGTGGTTGATAACGTGTTGGTTAGACAGTTCCCACTCTATTTAGAAGGTGATATCAATGCCAACCCCAAAGGTAAAATGCGCCAAATTCAGTATGATCTGAAAGATGGGGAAGCGTCTCGTCAGTTTGTGGTTAGTAACGTCAACGAGTTTTAAATAAATTTATAAAGGGTTTTATATGAAAAGCATGACTAAAAAAATGATGGCAAGCGTTGTAGCGGTAGGTACATTAGCCGCAGGTTGCCAAACGAC
>CP131612.1:3300000-3425040 GCA_030686115.1 Psychrobacter cibarius | reverse complement strand
GAAAAATACTAACCCTATAATTTGAAATAATATTTGTGTTTTAGCAGTGTGATCTGTTGCGTAGCCTTAATATTTTCCGCAATTATTTCCGTTGGAAACCATATTGGAAGTTACGTTGATAAACTATACGAAGCCACATATTAAGTAGGGGCTAATCTAACACAAATACCCTGTGGATAAAACCTTGTTTTTTGGGGATAAGGTTGTGGATACTTTTGTGTATAACTTTGAAAGGTGAGTTATCCATATTTAACCCACAGGTTATCCACAGGTTTACCCATAGTACAATACATTGATAATAAAAAGGAAAAATTACTTAGGCACAGATAATTGAGCTCCCAATAACAACAATACTTATATATATTAATAGTTAATTACTATAGAGTTCGACACAAACTGTGGATAACTTTTGGGAATCCATCACTGAATTAATTAACTGAGTCGTTATTTTTTAGTTATGAATATAAACTTTACACACGATTAATCATTTAAAATGATATTTCCTTTGTCAAAATATCTGTCTGCATCGACATAGATTAAATTAGTTCATTGACCAAGATTCTATGCGGTGGTATAATCCTCCGTTATTACGAATTTAGTCCATTATTTTGATAGGTGAGTTATGAAACGTACATTCCAACCAAGCGTGATCAAGCGTAAACGTACTCACGGTTTCCGTGCTCGTATGGCAACTAAAAAAGGCCGTCAGGTCTTAGCTCGTCGCCGCGCTAAAGGACGTCATCGTCTTACTGTATAATCAGTAGATTGCGATAAGCATGGCTTATAGTGCTTGTTGTGTTTCTATTATTTATAGATTGCGATAGTCAATCACCACAACTGACACTTAGCCATATATTAAAAGCGCCCACATCGGCGCTTTTTTTGTCTCTGTACTTTGTTGTTATTTCTGCGCTATTATTTCCGCTACCGTTATTCGCTCTTATACTAGGTTGTACTATGTCCAATACTGTTTCAGCGGCAGCTAATGCCCGCTTCACCAAAGAGCAGCGCTTGCTCACGCCTGCAGCCTTCCGTGAGGTTTTTGATGCACCTGAGCGTAAGCTTCATCAGAGCCATCTAATGGCATTTGTGCGTACCAATGATCATGGTAAGCCGCGAGTCGGCATGGCTATTACCAAGCGTAAAGTTCCTACGGCTGTCGCGCGAAATTTAATCAAGCGTCAAATACGTGAGCATTTTCGTGTAAAGGCTCATTCTTTAGAAAACAAAGATATTGTTTTTATTATTAAAAAATCTATAAAAGATATAGATAATAAAGAATTGAAGAATCAAATAATTAACATTATTAAAAAAGTAGAAAAAAAATAAAATGAATTTTTTATTTATTAATTTAAATAATTTTTTTTATAAAGTTATTTATTTTTTTATTGTTTTTTATCAAAAATTAATAAGTCCACTATTACCTGCTCGTTGCCGCTATTACCCTACGTGCTCGAATTATGGTAAACAAGCTTTGGCATGGCATGGAGTCCGAGCAGGCAGTTGGTTATTATTAAAACGTATCAGCAGTTGTCATCCTTTGGGTGGACACGGCATTGATTTTGTGCCGCTACCGTTATCTTCTTATCATTATCAATATGTACCTTTTAACGCACTAGCTACTGGTGTCAAAGTTCAAGGTTTATATGTTTTTAGAGATAATAAAGGCTATGTGTCTCGCTTAAACCATATGATGAAACTAACCTAGCGTTCGTCATCGACTGCGAAGTTGTGGATATCTATTTAGTTACCCACAAGTTATCCACACTCTTGGTATCATTTAAGGCGGATTTTTAGTAAAATGATGCACATTTTATGTAAATGACTGGCAATACTGTTGTCACATACGATGATAATTGTACGGTCATGACACATGCCCTAATTTTTCATTCCCTAATTTTTTAATCTAGGAAAGGTTTATGCAAAAGATATTTCGGGTGATGATCATCATTGCGATGTTAATCACCGCTTATCTGCTGATTTTGGCATGGCGAGATGATTATGCCGATGCGCCAGCTGTAGATGCGGTGTCAGAAACCACTACTTCAGTAGGTGCTGATATCCCTTCGACAACTGGTGCCGCAGGTGATATTCCGGTACAGACGTTGCCTGTTGATAACAATACAGTCACTAATGATGCTGTGACGGCAACGCCTGCTAAAGACACAGGATTAATCACGGTCACTACCGATCGCTATGATATAAAGATCAACCCAGAAGGCGGCGATATTGTTTATGCTGCTCTTAAGCAGTATGACGCAACGCTCGATAGCGATAAGCCTTTCGTATTGCTAGAGAATAATAGTAATCGCGTGTATGTGGCTCAGTCTGGTCTTATTGGTCCTAACGGTATTGATACTGCAGAAGGTCGTGCCAAATACAACCATACTGCTAATAATTACGTCATGGAAGCAGGGCAACAGACGCTGTCAGTACCGCTTACTTATAAAAAAGATGGCGTGACCGTTACTAAGACCTTTACCTTTACTGAAAATAAATATCCGATTGATATTAGCTATCAAATACAAAATGCTTCTACACAACCGTGGCAAGGTCAGCTATTTGCCCAGTTGAAACGTGATGACAGTAAAGATCCAGGTATGTCTGATAAAGGTGCGCTTAGTATGGCGACTTATTTAGGCGGTGCTTGGGGTACCCCTGATGATCCATATAATAAGCTCAAATTTAAAGACTTTAATGATGGTGAGCTAGCTGTTAGTAGCGATAAAGGTTGGGTTGGTGTTGTGCAGCATTATTTTGTATCAGCATGGATACCTGAAAACTTTACCGCTACTTTCTTTAGCCGTGAAACAGGCGATGATTACTTCATCGGTTTCAACAGTCAACCTGTCAATGTCGCGCCAAATAAACAAGTGACATTAGATGCCACGTTATACGCTGGTCCTAAAGTACAATCTGAGCTAAAAGATGTGGCAGTAGGCCTTAATAAAACAGTCGATTATGGGTTGTTATGGCCAATATCGAAAATTTTATTTGCCATCTTGGACGGTATTCATAAAGTCATCGGTAACTGGGGTTGGTCAATCATTGTATTGACGATTTTAGTTAAAATTGCTCTGATGTGGTTCTCAAACAAGAGCTACTATTCGATGGCGAAGATGCGTGCGATTGCGCCAAGATTAGCCGCACTTAAAGAAGAGCATGGCGACGATCGCATGAAGATGTCGCAAGAAATGATGGCTATTTATAAAGAAGAAAAAGTCAATCCAATGGCAGGTTGTTTGCCTATTTTGATGCAAATGCCTATCTTCTTAGCGCTATATTGGGTGTTGGTTGAGAGTGTTGAGCTGCGTCATGCACCTTGGATTTTATGGATTCAAGATTTATCGGCGATGGATCCTTGGTTTATTTTACCATTGCTGATGGGTGCCTCGATGTTTGTACAGCAGCAGCTAAACCCGCAGCCAGCTGATCCGATGCAAGCGAAAGTGATGAAGTTTTTACCAATCATCTTTACTGCTTTCATGCTGTTTTTCCCAGCGGGTCTCGTACTATACTGGACAGTCAACAACTTGTTCAGTATGACTCAGCAATATATTGTCAATAAAAAAGTCGAAGAAGAGCAAAAGCGTCGTACTGTTAAAGTATTAGACTAAATAGCTCGTTAATTGATAAAAGACCATCGCTACGGCGGTGGTTTTTTTATGCGTGACATTTATATCACCTGCTACTTACCTGAAATAAAATAAGCGTAAAGTACGGCTATTTAAAGTTTGTTTTGTCAGGCTGTGTCCAGCCGTCTATAATGGAGTTTTTAGCTATTGAGAGTAATTGTGGATTCCCTAGAGATGGCGTCAACTGTATCTAATTCATCTGAATCACCTAAAGCATCTGGATTGGCCACGATTGCTGCTATTGCCACACCACTTGGGCGTGGTGGCGTTGGCGTTATACGTCTGTCGGGTGCGCGTGCTTACGAGATTGCCTGTACGCTAACGGGTAAATCTGCTTTTACGCCACGTATGGCCAGTTTTTGTCGTTTTTATCAGGCTGATGGTACAGTCATCGATGAAGGATTAGTGCTGTACTTTAAAGGCCCACATTCATTCACAGGGGAAGATGTGATAGAGCTACAAGGGCATGGTGGCATGATTCTGCAAAACCAACTGTTAGCACGAGTATTTGAGTTGGGCGCAAAACAAGCGAGTGCAGGGGAGTTCTCTTACCGTGCTTTTGATAATGATAAATTGGATTTGGTACAAGCAGAGGCCATCGCTGATGCTATTGATGCGACCAGTGCTGCTGCTGCTAGTAGTGCTATTCGCTCCCTGAGTGGTAAGTTTTCGCAAAAGATTAATCAGTTATTAGAGCAGCTTATTCATCTGCGCTTGCACGTAGAAGCTGCGATTGATTTCCCTGATGAAGAAGATGTAGATTTTTTATCTGACGGTGTTATACAAAGTAAACTTGAGCAAACGCAAGATAAGATACAGCAAGTATTGGCGACCGCCAAACAAGGTCAGCTTTTACGTGATGGTATCCATGTGGTGTTGGCAGGTAGACCAAATGCGGGTAAATCAAGCTTGCTGAACCGTCTGGCAGGGCAAGAGCGTGCTATCGTAACTGACGTTGCAGGTACGACGCGTGATACGCTGCAAGAGACAGTGGTGCTTAATGGTTTGACACTTCATCTTACTGATACGGCGGGTCTGCGTGACACAGAAGACACGGTAGAGCGTATTGGAATTGAGAGAGCACGTACGGCTATCAAGCAGGCTGATATGCTACTGATGGTCTACGACGTGACTCGTGATCTTGAAGAAGAAAGTACACCGCTACAACTCGCAGAACAATTATTTGGTGAGTTGCCAGAGGCTAAACGCTTATTAATTATTGCTAATAAAAGCGATTTATTAAAGGATAGTAGCAATCAAGAAATATCATCTACCTCGCAAATCGCAATAAAAGAACGTGGTTACGAACAAATTAATGTTTCATGTGAAACAGGCGATGGTATCGATAATTTGGTTGAAGCGTTGTGCGCTAAGGTTGGTTTTCATCCGCCAGAAAATAGCTTGATTGCTCGCACACGTCATATAGATGCCCTTAGGCGCACGGCCGACTCTTTAGCAGAGGCGCACGAACAGTTAACCGTCTTTCAAGCAGGAGAGTTGGTCGCTGAAAGCTTACGCCAAGCTCAGCAAAGTTTGGGCGAGATTACGGGAGCGTTTAGTGCGGATGACTTGTTGGGCAAGATTTTCGGTAGTTTTTGTATTGGAAAATGATCAGCAGGCATTATTTTCTTAAGTTGCTTGATACAAATCGACAATTCTCAAAAAATTTGGTCTTATAAAAAGTTAGGTTTCATAAGTAGTGACTGTGACTTTTGCGCTTAACATTAACATAAGGAAATACTATGCACTGCCCCTATTGTAACGCATCAGACACTAAGGTTATTGATTCGCGTCTGGCGGCAGAAGGCGCGCAGGTTCGTCGCCGTCGCTCATGTAATAGTTGCCAAGAGCGTTTCACCACTTTTGAGATGGTAGAAGTAGTCATGCCAAGAATTATCAAATCAAGCGGTAAAATTGAGCCTTATGATAATGAAAAACTGCGTCGTTCTATCTTATTACCTTTACAAAAGCGCCCTATCACCATTGATGAGCAAGAGGCAATGATTAGCCGTATTGAAAAGCGTGTCAGACAGATGGGTGAGCGTGAGATCAGTAGTAAAGTCTTGGGTGAAATTATTATGAGTGAGCTAAAAACATTAGATGATGTCGCGTATGTTCGCTTTGCCAGTGTTTACCGCGACTTTCAAGATATTGATGCTTTCCATCAAGAGATTGCCAATATCCGTCCAAACGATAAGTAAATTAATTCAACTAAGTGTTTACTATTTTTTAGTCTAAAACGCTTGTTTTCTTAGATATAATTTTCTGTAATCATTAATGAAGTCTACTTTTATGCCAGTCTCAAACCATACTCAGAATGCGCAAGACCGCTACTTTATGATGCTTGCTATCGAACAAGCCAAACAAGGATTATATACCACCAGACCTAATCCAGCGGTAGGCTGTGTCATTGTGCAGGTGGAGGAGATTGTTGGTCAAGGGTTTCACCCCAAAGCTGGTCAGCCGCATGCGGAAGTGTTTGCGCTCAAAGAAGCGGGTGAGAAGGCTATAGGGGCAACTGCTTATGTGACTTTAGAGCCTTGTAGTCATACGGGGCGTACGCCGCCTTGTGCCTTGGGGCTTATTAACGCTGGTGTGAAACGCGTTGTGATTGCAGGGCTTGACCCTAATCCTCAGGTTGCGGGACGCGGTGTAAAACTGTTAGAGCAGGCTGGGATTCAAGTGACAGTCGGTATATTAACCGAGCAAGCAGAAGCTTTAAATCGTGGGTTCTTAAAAGCAATGCGCACCCAGATGCCTTATGTACGGCTTAAAATTGCCACTAGCCTTGATGGTCGTACTGCGATGGCATCTGGTGAGTCGAAATGGATTACCTCAGCAGCAGCCCGCGAAGATGTACAGAAGCTACGTGCACAAAGTGGCGCGATTATCACTGGGAGTGAAACCGTTATCGCTGATAATCCACAGCTTAATATACGTTCCAATCAATTGGGTGTGGCACCTGAGCAAGTTCCTGCTCCCAAGGTTATCGTACTCGATAGGCGTCAGCGCTTAGAACACAGTCTACAGTCTGATTATCAGCTATGCCGTCGACCAGATACAAGTTATTGGCGCGAAGATAACTTGACTGCGTTACTAAAAAAATTAGTCAGTGATCATCAGTGTTATGACGTGTTGGTAGAGGCCGGTGCTAGTATTGCTGGTAGTTTCCTAAGCCAACAATTGGTAGATGAGTTGATTGTCTATCAGGCGCCTTGTTTGTTAGGCGCGCAAGCAAGACCGATGGTCGATTTTAACCCATTGTCTCTAGCTCAGCAGTTGCGTTTTAATATTTATAACCATGAAACATTAAGTCCTGATCTTAAATTGACTTTATTACCGCTATAACTGGTTATTTATAAACAGCTTATCTAAAGTTTGTGCTAAATTTTTGCTCAATGTGGATAAGCAGCCTGTGTTATACAAGGTTCCACATGAAACTGTGTATAACTTTGTTTCACATGAAACAGAAAAATAGGTCTTTTATAAAAAAATTATATTAATCTAATGTAATCAGTAACTTAGGTTTTACTATTAATCTTTCTTGATATTAGCCAACATCTTGTTTTCTGTGGATAACTTAACGGAAATGCGTGTTTTAATACGTTATGAGTTGATTTGTCAGTACTTATCCACAATCTATTCCATCATAGGCTCAATTAAGCTCAAGTTGCACTGAAAAAACTGGCTTAGACAAATGCTAGCACAATATTAATAGATCAAAATATATTGTCTATAAAGACAACATCATAATGAAATGAGGTCGATATGTTTACTGGAATTATAGAGAGTGTTGGAAAGGTTAAGTCCATGCAGCCTACGGGCGGTGATATACGTTTGACGATAGAGTCTGATGATTTGGACTTTAGTGATGTGAAGCTAGGAGATTCTATTGCCTCCAATGGTATCTGCTTAACCGTCGTAGACCTAGGTAGTAATCATTACTCAGTCGATGTCTCACGTGAAACTATCGCTCGTACCGCATTAGAAACTTTAAAAGCTGGTCACACAGTGAATTTAGAGAAAGCGATGCTACCAACCACACGTTTTGGTGGTCATATCGTCGCGGGTCACGTCGATGGCGTCGGCGTGGTCAGTAAGCTGCAACAAGATGCGCGCTCTATCTATATCGAGATTGAGATACCACAAGAGCTGGCGCACTATACAGCGACCAAAGGCTCCATCACGGTTGATGGTATTAGTCTGACGACCAACCTTGTACGAGACAATATTGTCTCTTTAAATATCATTCCACATACCGCACAAGTGACCAATATCGCTAAGCATTGGCTGGTTGGAAATAAAGTCAATATCGAAGTGGATATCGTCGCGCGCTATTTAGAACGTTTGTTAAATAAGTCGCAAACCAGTGGTATGAATACGCCAAGTCCGCAAAGCCAAATTACAGAAGCATTTTTAGCAGATAATGGTTTTATGAAATAGCTGATTTATGAAGTAATTGGTTTATAAAGTAATGGTTTAAACCTAAAAAGTCAGTTTTACAGATTGTCATGATTTTATGAAGCTCTGTAAAACCGACTCTAATTCTTTTTTATTGATCGGCTTTGCTAAAAATTCATCCATTCCTACTTCTATACAAGCGTCGCGATCTTCTTTGGTGTTGTTTGCAGTCAGCGCCACAATCGCAATTTTATCGCCTTGCGCACGAATCGCTTGGGTAGCCTGTAGCCCATCCATGACAGGCATGCGACAGTCCATCAAAATGAGTGAGATATCTTGACGCTGTTGTTGTAGCATATCTAACGCTTTCTGACCATCTTCTGCGACCACACTACGATAACCAAGTTTACTCAATATCTTGCATGTTATTTTCTGATTGGTTGGACTGTCTTCTACTACCAAGATAAGTGGCAATACATTCTCGTTGGCAGCTTTATCTGCTTCGTTTGCTAGCTGCTTATTCTCTTCTTTTATCTCTATGGCTTGAACCAGCTTCTGTCTCGCTGCTAAGGTTAAGCGCAGTAATTCAGAGAGCAATAAAGTCGCATCTAATGGTTTGCTCAAGAATCCTTCATATTTATCTAATAATATAGAGGGAATACGGCGCTCAGGTTTCATACTAAGTAGTATTTTTGGTAGTGACGGATTATCGAGTAGGGTATTTAATGCTTGTTGTCTATCATCATTCCCTATTGCCTGATTAGCGGAAGCAATAGACAGGCTTTCATAATATTCGTAATCTAATAGCAAGATAGGGGCGAGTCTTTGCTCGTCTTGCGCCAGTTTTGCGTTTAATTGTTGTAGATCTAATTTATCTATAGAAGTATAGATAGTAGCTGACATCGATAAATATGCGCAAAAATCGCGCAGATGTTTGGCACGTAGTGGTTGTTTAATCACTGCTATTAGATGGATATGAGTCAAATGCTGACTATGATGATAAATAGGCTGATAATTTGGACGTCTGCAAGGCAGATAAAGATTCAGACTGCTGCCTTCAGTCATCGTGCTTTTTATTTCAATAAAACCACCCAATAATCGCGCAAAACTATTGACGTTATTTAACCCTAGGCCTTGCCCAGTCATGTTATTTTGCATGTAATTAACGTTTCGATGGGTGTTTTGATTGCTGCTTTTATTAAGCTGAACCAACAGTTGATGTTGCTTCGCTATATCGATGCCCATACCGCTGTCTTTTATGCTAAAACGAATCCAGTCGTGTGAGGCATGATTGGGATTGTCTTTATTGATTTGACTATTTTTAATCAGTGTAAGGTCTTTATTAAGATTTACTAAGCTTCGGTTTTTTGTTGCTAATAGCTCTGCATTACTGACCGTTTCGATGGTCAGTGATACATAGCCAGAAGTGGTAAATTTCACTGCGTTATCTAATAAGTCGTACAAGATTTGCTGTAGGCGCTGATGGTCTGTATCAATACAACGCGGACTGTCAGGTGTAAAAAAATACAGCAGCTCAAGTCCTTGCTGCCTTATCCTTTCTATAAATGACTGACTGACCTGTTGCCCCAGTCTATAAATATCGACAGGCTCAATACTTAGGCGGGTTTTTCTTACCGCTATCTCCTCGATGTCTAGCACATCATTAAGTGTCGTTAGCATACTCTGACTGCTTTTAATTAAGGATATTAAAATGTCATTCTGCGCAGCAGTTAATGTCTCAGGATCAATCGGTTCTAGCGTGTCAATCATTGCTTCTAACGGCAGGCGCAAATTATGACCCATCGTCGATTTAATCGTATTAAATTCATCAATTTGGCGTTGTAGCCGTTGATTTTGTTGCTGTAATTGCCCTATTTGACTGGCAAATTCATTAACATTATTCAGCAGTACGGTAAAGCCGTGAACCTGACCATGTTCACCAAACCATGGCGTAACGTGCAATTGGTAAGTCTGTCCATTTTCTAACCCATAGACTGTTAAGGTACGAGTGACGCGTAGGTTGGCTAATGTTTGAAGTAATCGTTGCGTGGATTCATCTTTACCCGCGATAAAATCCGTCAGTTCATAGTTGCTAGCGCTTTGCGGTAAAGACATGAATATTTGTTCAAAGCGTTTATTGAAAAAGCTGATTTGACCATGACGCATGATCATTAGCATCGGTAAAGGGGATTGATCAACCAAACGTTCAAGACGATGTGTTAGGGTTTTAATGCGGCGATAGTCATTATGCAACTGGTAGCTGACACGGCTCAGCGCATGGCCTAAACGCAGAAACTCAGTCGTAGATTTTTTTTGCAAAAAAGGCGGCGGACTATAGGCTTCTTTTGCGTGGCTACTTAGATTGTCCGTATAAATCAGCAGCTGTTCCCAATTGGTGCGACGATTGAGCATATACAGCAAAGCGATAATAAAAAGTATGATCGCTGCCATCAATGGCAACCAGTAGCGATAAGATATCCAGTCAATGATAAGCGGCTTATGGCGCAATATAATATAAAGCTGATGACCACTTTTGAGTTTAATGGTGCCGGTTAAGTTGCGATTATTAAGCGTGTAAGCACTATGACTGCCGTTATTAGAAGGGGATGAGCTAATGATAGGAAACGTAACGTTAGCAAAAGCAGGCTCATTGGGCTGAGTATGGCGATGGATATAAGTCTGCCCAGATGGCATCATAAAAACCAGCTGATAGCTTATGTCTTCGAATACGGGTTTTTCTAAAATCCTTTTAATGTCAGGGTTTAGAAGATCATCACGTTCAGTGACTTCATACTGCAATGTTTGGAAAGTATCGATACTGTGTTGTTCACTGTGTTTTTTTATCTCGTGAAACAGCGCAAAATAATAGATAGACAACATGACCAGCAAGGTCAGTGCATAAAATATGAGTAAGCGCTGTAAGGACTGAAACTGTTGCATGAAAGCGTGGTCCTATATCGACACAAGAAACATAGTGAGTAAGTCATCAGTTTGGCACAGTAGCTGGTTTATTCAAGCCGTTTTATCTTTTACGGTTGTACAGCTATTATCTAGAAAAAAATGGTGAATGGCAGTGGAATATCGCTCAATCACGCATTGTTTTGTAAATAAACTCATCAATAAGAGCGCCCTGCTTGCTTTCTATTATAAAGACAAACCGTATCATTGGTAACGCTCGATTACCGTTATTACAACCATGGCACAACATCGCAAACTCACCTATAATGAGTCAACCAACCCTATATAATGCCTATTTATGACTACAATTGCTTCTGCCTCCGATTTATCCATGCCATCTACGATGAAAGATTGCTCTAGTAAGCGCTTAAGAGTTGCTTTTGCTGGCACTCCTGAGTTTGCAGCCGTTAGTCTAGAGGCGCTTATCAGCCAGCAAGAAGCGTTGAATATAGACATCGTCGCTGTATATACGCAACCTGATCGCAAGGCAGGACGGGGTCAAAAATTATCAGCCTCTGCAGTAAAGCAAGTCGCATTGGCGCATGATATTGCCGTTGAGCAGCCTCTCACCTTTAAAAAATCTAGTAGTGAAGGGTTGATTGCACGTGAGACTCTGCGTAGTTATCAGCCAGATGTGATGATTGTCGCGGCTTATGGCTTGATATTGCCGATTGGTGTATTGACCACACCGACTTATGGTTGCCTCAATATTCATGCGTCCTTATTACCACGCTGGCGCGGTGCAGCACCTATTCACCGCGCGCTATTGGCGGGTGATAGCGAGACGGGCATTACCATTATGCAGATGGATAAAGGGCTTGATACTGGCGACATGCTTTATAAAGTCAGTGCTCCTATTGAGGCTGATGATACGGCTGCTAGCCTCCATGATAAAATGGCTGAGCTTGGTGCGACGGCCATTATTACCGTGCTAAAGGACTTGCCACATTATCAAGCACAAGCAATCGCTCAAGATGACAGTCAAGCCAATTACGCTGAAAAACTGGTCAAAACCGAAGGCGAAATCAACTGGACACAATCCGCTACTGAAATTGAGCGACAAATTCGTGGACTGACGCCATGGCCAGGTTCATATACTTTTTTGGCAGGGCAGCGTGTCAAGATTTTAGCCAGCTTACCTGTGAATCCGTCGCAGCAAACCAATCAGCCTGCTGGTACGGTCATCAGCGTTGGACGCAAAGCGATATTGGTAGCTTGTGGTCATGATAGTAATATTGATAATGGTCTCGAAAAACCGCAAGCCAGTACTTTAGCCATTACCGAATTACAGTTTGCTGGTGGTAAACCGATGACAGCCGAGCAAATCTGCCATGGCAACCAATTAAATGATGGCGATCAATTCACAGCAGACTCAAAATAATTGCTCCTAAATCAGTTTAATACAGCTTAACCTTATTTATTTTTATATTCGTTATTTAATACCAAACACTCCAACTTTTATCAGACGCTAATTATTAGACGTCAAGGAAATTCAATTTAATGAGAAGCACTGCGCCAAGAAACAATAAGCTCAAACCGTCAAGTAACCTTATCATGAATGGTAGCGTCCGCGTCCGCGTGATTCGCACTTTACTGGCTATTCAAAATGGTCAGTCGCTAGCGAGCGTCCTTGATCCGCTATTAAACAGTTTGCATGACGGTGATAAAGGTTTTGCTCATGCGTTATTGTTAACGACGTTGCGCCAATGGTATGCCCTTGAACGCCTACTCGATAGTCTGGCTGATAACTCGATTGATGAAAAAGAAGTACGTACGACGATCCAAGTGGGTTTAACGCAGTTACTTTATTTACAAGTGGCTGATCATGCGGCGATTCATGAAACAGTTGAAGCAGCAAAAGAAATCGAATTTGCGCACGCGACGGGTTTAATCAATGCCATCTTGCGTAAAGTGGCTAAGAACCCAAGTAAATTCCGTAAGAAGTGTGATAAAAAACACAGCTTACCGAATTGGCTTGCCTATCAGCTTAAGCAAGATTGGAGTGAGCAGTATGACGATCTAATGCAGGGTTTACGTCAACCTGCACCGATGTTTTTACGCGTGAATACAGCGGTTACCTCGGTAGAGGATTATCAGCAAGCCTTGGTGGAATTTGAAGTTGAAGCAGATTTGGTTGAGCTAACGAGTGGTTTTAATTTACCCAGCTCATCGGATACAGCCACATCTAATAGCGTATTAACCAAAGGATTAAGATTACATCAAAGCACTGCAGTTAATGCCTTGCCGCAATTCGCTGAAGGTGCGGCTAGTGTACAAGATATGCATGCTCAGCTTGCCGCGCCGCTTATTCATAACGCTTTAATTAATAAGCTGAGTGTTAAAAACGACGATGCAGACGGCGATATAGACACCAATAACAACGAGATCCGCATTTTAGATGCTTGTGCAGCGCCGGGTGGTAAGCTTGCTCATTGGTTAGAATTAATCAGCTCAAATGAGTCTTCGTTGTTTCACGTGAAACAAGACGATGCTGAAACGTCGCCTGTGATTTCGAAAGTTAAGATTACTGCGATAGATAATGAGGCGCCACGTATCGAGCGTATTCATACTAATTTACAGCGCTTAAACTTAAGTCAGCACGACTTGCAGCAAGCTGAGAAAAATATTGAGCTCAATATTGTCTGTGCTGATGCAACGACATGGCAAGGCGCTGGTAAGAAAAAGAGCAAACTCGTATTTGACGCTATATTATTAGATTCACCTTGTACGGCGACTGGCGTAATCCGCCGTCATCCTGACATCAGTATTTTGCGTACTGAAGAAGACGTTGAGCAAACGGCACTCTTACAAGCGGATATCTTGCACAATCTATGGCCACAACTTAAAGTTGGCGGTTATCTGTTGTATGTCACTTGCTCTATCCTAAAGCAAGAGAACGTCGAGCAGATGCAAGATTTTATGACTTATTATAATAATGTAGTAGCTGTTGAATTTAGCGACGATTGTAATTGGGGTATTGAACAGGCGATTGGTCGTCAGTGCTTACCAATAGATAGTGCGAGTGGCGATGGCTTCTATTATGCGTTGTTGATGAAGAGTTAATGTAATAGCATGAACAATCTTTCTATGATTAATATTCAGCAAGAATATAACCTTGAAGTGTTTCATGCAGAACTCACAGTTGATGGTGTGGCATTTAATGAGTGGCTTGCTGAGTATATAAATAAGAATACTCGGTTCAGAAACCTAGGTGTTGAAGAGCTAGGACTGAGTCTAAACCTAGATTTATATTCCGATACTAAGATCGTTTGGTACTATTTAGGGCAGTTAGGTGACGGTAATATTAGCTATGTACCATTATTAGTCTGCCCTGAAGATAATGATTTGTCTTGTACCACCATTGCCACTGAACAATATATCATCGATGATAAAGTGGTATGGAAGCGTTTTGGACTGCTTACAGGTTCAATCGAAAAGCAAAATCCAGATGCTATAGATTGGTTTGATACTGTACCTGAATTAACGTTTGCTAAAGATAATTTTGAAAAGGTGTTCAGTCAGTTTATGAAGGACTTTACTGAAGCTTATCAACACCGAGATGAATTTGTAGATATTAATTTTCCAACGAATTTTTGTATTAGTTGATACTTATACTGACTGAAGTCACATAAAACTAAGCTTATATAGGATAAACCATGAAATATATCAGTACCCGTGGTCAGACAGCGCCGATGGATTTTAGTGATGTGTTATTAATGGGTCTTGCCCCAGACGGTGGTTTGATGTTGCCTGAGCACTATCCGAATATTGATAGTGCGACGCTTACTGAGTGGCGCACGCTAAGCTATCCACAGCTGGCGATGGCGATTATGCAGCGCTTTGCGACTGATATTCCTGTGGCTGATTTGCAAGACATTATTAAGCGCACTTATACCGCTGAGATATTTGGCTCTGATAAGATTGTTCCTGTCCGTAAGCTTGACAATAATTTATATATTTTAGGACTATCAAACGGTCCGACGTTAGCGTTTAAAGATGTTGCCATGCAGTTTTTGGGTAATGCTTTTGAATATGTGCTTAAAAGAAAAGACGCACGTATTACCATCATTGGTGCGACCAGTGGCGATACCGGCAGTGCAGCAGAATATGCCCTACGTGGTAAAGAAAATATCGAAGTCTTTATGCTGTCACCGCATGGCAAAATGAGTGAATTCCAGCGCGCGCAAATGTATAGCTTGACTGATAAAAACATTCATAATATCGCCATCGAAGGCATGTTTGATGATTGCCAAGATATTGTTAAAGCGCTACAACAGGATGCTAAGTTTAAAGCGGCTTATAATCTAGGTACGGTTAATTCTATTAACTGGGGTCGTATCCTAGCGCAAATCGTTTATTATTTTAAAGCTTACTTTGCCGTGACTTCAAGTAACGATGAAAAGGTTAGCTTTAGCGTGCCATCAGGCAACTTTGGTAATATTTGTGCCGGTCACATTGCACGTGAAATGGGGCTGCCAGTTGATCGTCTAATCGTCGCGACCAATGAAAACGACGTTTTAAACGACTTCTTTAATCAAGGTGCTTATCAGCCGCGTCCGACTGATAAAACTTATATCACTTCAAGCCCATCGATGGATATCTCAAAGGCTTCTAACTTTGAGCGTTTTGTTTATCTCTTATTAGATAAAGACAGCGCCCGTGTTCATGAGTTATTTGAAGGGGTGAAATCTGGTCAAGGTTTTGATTTGCCTGACCTAATGGAGGCGGTCAACACTCGCTACGGTTTTGCTGCGGGTAAATCTACTCATGCCGACCGTCTCGACACTATCAAAACACTTTATGAGCAGCATGGAGAGTTGGTTGATCCGCATACCGCTGATGGTATCAAGGTTGCCAAAGAGCTACAGCGCGAAGGTGAGGTGATTGTCTGTGCTGAGACCGCGCTGCCAGTGAAATTTGCAGATACGATAATCGAAGCGATAGGTCAAATAGAAATCGCACGCCCAGCCCATACCGAAGGCTTAGAGAGCTTACCGCAACATGTGGTGGTGCTTGATAACAGCGCTGAGCTGGTGGCTGAACAAATCCGTCAGCATGTGATACCAAATCCAGCATAAGTCAAAGTGGATTTTAATACTTATTTTCATGAGGAACTCTATAAATTTCAATGAGGAACTATAGAAATAATATTCATATAAAAGTTACGCCATTGTAATAAAGTGTTTATGATTGTGTTATGGTAGATATAATTGTAATATTAGAAACAGCGTCGGCGACTCATCATTTTGCTAGACGCTTTTTTAGTAATCATACCAGCCAATTACACTGAACAGCTGCCCTATAAGCGTCATGATAATCGTACAGTTAAGTCCTTTTACGACCCTCATTGCTTGTCACTATTTTAATGACAGTCAAAGATTAAGGTTAAGTAATAGATCTAAATGGTACTAATTGTGGCGACAACAGCGGTACATATTGTGGATATAACAATGAAGATGAGCTTAAAAACGATAGCAAAAGCACTGTTAATCACGACATTTAGTAGTGCAATGCTAATGAGTGCTGCCCACGCTAACAATCCACCACCAGCCATCAAAGCGGATGCGCCCAATCGCTATATCGTCAAAAAAGGCGATACGTTGTGGGACATATCAGGACGTTATTTAGACAGTCCGTGGCGCTGGAAAGAAATCTGGGCAACCAATAAGCAAATCAAAAACCCCAATCTTATTTATCCTAACGACATCCTTATCTTATGTGTGATTCAAGGTAAAACCTTAATTGGTGTTGATACTGGCGAAGGTTGTGCTGGAGTCGAAAAGCAGTTAACGGGTAACGTGGTATCTAGCACAGTTTCAGTCACTTCAACAGCCAACAGTATTCCACCGCTTCCGTGGTCTGCTATTCAACACTGGTTAGATAAGACAGTCATCGTTAATCCACAAGATTTTAATACCACGCCTTATATATTGGCCTCTAAAAAAGGCAACTTAATTACCGCCAGTGGCGATAAAGTGTATGCCAAAGGTGTGCCACTGATCGTCGGTCAGCGTTATGGTATTTACCGTGAAGGAGAGCTATATGTTGAGCCAAAAACCCAAGAAGTTATCGGTTTAGAGGTCACGCAAGTTGCGACGGGTTTGGTTACTTCGACAGAAACCAACGGCGTCAGTAGTTTGCAGCTCACCGACAGTTACGACAAAGAAGTACGTGAAGGTGATCGCGTATTCGTTGAGTTGAATAACTCTATCCCACCTGTGTTTTATCCAGCCCCTGCAACGGTCAGTCGTGGTGGTATGATTGTCCGAGTCATGGACTCAATCAGCTCAGCGGCGAAGGGTAGTGTCGTTGCTATCAACTTAGGTAGTACCCATGGTGCTAAGCCTGGTGATGTATTGACTGTCTATCAAAAAGGGGCCTTGATCCGCGATACCAAAGACAATGACACGCCAGTACGCTTACCAAATGAGCCAAGCGGTATGGTCATGGTATTCAATACTTTCGATAATATTAGCTATGCTTATGTGCTTGATTCAGAGCTACCATTAAATGTCGGCGACCAGCTGTTACCACCGCCATATCTATAAATGAGTACGCTATAAGTGAGAACATGCTTATTTTTGGACGGGATATACTAACTTAGCCTATATGAGCTAGATGATTATGATGGCAGTTACTTCTTCTTTATCAGATGAGCAGCGCGCAGTACTGGCGCTGTGGACTGAGGTGAATGCATCATTATCTGCTTATCATAAGCTCATTACTTCTTTTGGCACAGCAGAGCTTGCTTGGTACGCCAAAGTAGATGCTTGGCGGCAATTGGGTATTCATCATAGCCATCTTGCCCGTCATGAACAGCCAGAGCATACGCAAGCCAGTATCGATAAGATTCAGCAAGCGCTCATCGAAGGGCGCTATGGTCTGCTATTCGCCGACCAGCCCGATTATCCTGCACAGCTCTCGCAAATCTATGACCCACCGCCTTTATTATTTTACCGAGGCAATAAATCGCGTTTGCGTCAAGCGCAAATTGCGATCGTCGGTAGCCGAAAACCCACTGCCCATGCCCAAAAAATCACCTTTGATATCGCACAATATTTGGCGCAAGCTGGTTATATCATCACCAGCGGTCTTGCCATGGGTGTCGATAAACGAGCACATCTAGGCGCTTTAGCACAGGCAGACGCTGAATATCAAGGTCGAACGATTGGGGTAATGGGTACGGGTATTGAGGTCAATTATCCCAATCATCATGATAAATTGTTTGCCCAAATAATTGAGCAAGGCGGCTGTATTATTAGTGAATTGTTGCCGCATACAATGCCACATAAGCATACGTTTCCACGGCGCAATCGTTTGGTCGCTGGATTGAGCTTAGCAACGATTGTGACGGAGGCGACCACTCAGAGTGGTTCGCTGATTACCGCGCGTTTAACCTCGGAACAGGGTAAGCAAGTTTTTGCCATTCCAAGTCATATTGATAATAGCAATGCTGAAGGTTGTCATCACTTAATACGTGAAGGCGCGACCTTAATTTATCATCCACAGCAAGTGCTAGAAGACGTCAATGCTCAGTTGGATTATGATAATAATAGCTATCGACCAGCAAAACAGACAGTCAGTACTAATCATAAGCCATCGCATAGTCTTCAGTCTTCGAATACTGTAGAAACAGCTCTTGCTACAGCGAGCCAACCAATACCATCTAATATAAAGTCTCCTAGGAGCGCTATCGTCGTACCAGAGCATTTAACGCTTGTGTATGAGCAGCTTGATTGGCACGGGCAGGATTTAGATGCGCTAATTATCGCTACCAAACTTGCTACACCGCAGTTGATTGGACAGTTGATGGAGCTTGAATTATTAGGCGTCATTAGCGTGCAAGGCGGACGGTATTTGCGCGTCTAAAATCGTACTTGCTATCGCTTTAGGCTTTTCACTTATCTATTTTCAAGTGATTGACGACAGTACAATCTAGGGCGTGTCATCAATTAGATTATGAGGCTTAAAATGAGAAAAATTGTAGATAAACAAGGAAGAAATTGCCGTTAATATGAACATATTGACAAAATTGCTGACGATGTTTAGCAAAATTTAGCCATTTTAAGACCACTAAACGTACTAATGTGCTAATTGATGACGCGCCCTAGGTAGCTGCTAATAAGGTCGCTTTAAACTTCGCTGCCCTAATTTTTCTTAGTCTTATGTTATGATGAGTGCTTAAATTTCTACCTTTTTGAAGCCTTCAAGCCATGGAAAAATCCACATCTTTTAATACTGACTCTGTCATTCAAGCTGCCAAGTGGCTTAAAGAAGGACAGCTACTTGCTTATCCCACCGAAAGCGTTTGGGGTATCGGTTGTGACGCTTATGACGAAGCAGCCGTTCAACGTATTTTATCTATTAAACAGCGTCCACAAGCCAAAGGTATGATCGTCATTACTGACAGCGCTGAGCGTTTAATGCCGTTACTAGAGCCTTTAGAAGAAGGTCAGCGCCAACAAATCATCAAGAGTTGGCAGGCAGATACTGACAGTATAGAGCTACAAGGTAAGCAAGCCCATACATGGCTACTGCCTATCCCTCAGACACTTGAAAAGACTATCCCTCCTTGGATCACAGGGCAGCATCAAACAGTGGCGGTTAGAGTTATTGCGCATCCTATGATTCGTCAATTGTGCCAACAGTTGGTCGACGTTCAAAATCCATTTGGGCTATTGGTTTCCACAAGCTGTAATCCATCAGGGCAACCGCCTGCTATGACTTTCACTGATGCTTATGGATATTTCGGCGAGCAAATCAGCTACTTGAAGGCTAACACTCTAGGCTATACTTTACCGAGCCAAATTCGTGACGCAACCACGGGTTTGGTTATTCGTTAGCGCATGACAGTCAAACAAGCGATGAGTGTTATCTATTGATTTCACTATTGACAGAAATAAAAGAATAGCGCAAGATAAGTAAATAAAATAATCAAAACTTATAAAGTAGAGTACATATTAATTATGAAACTAAATCCTGTGACCGAAAAATTTATCTTACATTGGGGTGAAATGGGCTCGCAGTGGGGCGTCAATCGCACCATGTCACAGATTCATGCGTTGTTATTCATCATTGGTAAGCCATTAAATGCTGAAGAAATCACCGAAACACTTGGGGTTGCTCGCTCTAACGTCTCAAACAGTATTAAAGAGTTGCAGCATTGGGGCTTAGTACAGAAGGTTTCTATATTGGGTGATCGTCGCGATCACTTCACGACCAATACTGATGTTTGGGAGCTGGCACGCATCATCGTGGTTGAACGACAAAAGCGTGAGCTTGAGCCAACAGTACAGTTCTTACAAGAATTGATGGACAGTCCTGAATTTGAACATGAAAATAATGAGGTAAAGTCACGTATTCGTGATACCCAAGAATTCGTTAGTACCCTAACCACATGGTCATCTGAGATGCTTAAACTGCCCACAAGCATCCTCAAAAAAGTCCTAAAACTGGGCGCTAGTATTAAAAAGGTCTTACGTTAATAGTTAGCTGTGTAATTTAAAATAAAAAATTTGCAATATAATTTCTGTTTTGACAGAAATATAT
Source organism: Psychrobacter cibarius (assembly GCA_030686115.1). NCBI lineage: Bacteria > Pseudomonadati > Pseudomonadota > Gammaproteobacteria > Moraxellales > Moraxellaceae > Psychrobacter > Psychrobacter cibarius. The sequence goes on along the minus strand of CP131612.1, from coordinate 3,404,497 downwards.
GTAATAAATATAAAAGCCAGCTAAGTTTAAGTGAGATAAGTTTCTATAAAATAGCAGCAACAAAAAATAGTAATAACAAATGGATGTGTAAAATGACAGTCAATCAGACACACGCTAATAAAGAGCCAGCCATTAAAAAGGCTATTGCTGCAGTCGAGTGGCAAGACTTGCGTCAGTTAACGCGCGGTCAAATTGCTTATAACCTCATTTTGCCTTATCCATTTTTGTTGTTGTCTTGGTGGTTCGCTAGCCACTCTTGGTATGCCTTAGCATGCGGGGCTTCTTATTTATTCTTTGCTGCCGCATTTCGCCAAGCACATGATGGCTATCATCATAGCTTAGGGACAGGTAAACGCACGACCACCGCCATATTATTATTGCTCAGCGTATTATTAATGACCAGTTTGCACAGCATTCGAGCCACCCACATGGAACATCACCGCAATCCATTGGGCGATAGTGACATTGAGGGCAGTCTAGCAAAAGGCTCATGGTGGCAAGCGCTGCTCGGCGGGATAACTTATCGACTCGATATTTATCGTCAAGGACTGCGTCTAAGTAGCCGTCGCAATCAAAAATTGGCGTGGCTAGAGTTTGCTTTGATTGGTTTAGTTGTCTTGGTTGCTTTCGTACTGACCGTATTTCCTTTAACTGTTCCTGCTCTGACCATGTTAGCGCAAGTATTGATGTATCACATATTGACCATGATGTTGGCCAATGCCAGTGTTGGCATCATTGCGGTGTGGGGCGTGCATCATGATTGTGATGAGACAATCGCCCGAACTGAGCGCAATCCTTTGGTCAACTTGCTGACCTTTAATTTGCTTTATCACGTAGAGCATCATCTCTTTCCTGCTGTGCCATCCAATCATTTACCTGAGCTTGCCAAGCGTTTAGATGCAGCAACGCCACATCTGACCAAAGAACATGTATTGCCAAGTATGGTTAACGTCATAGATTTTATTAATCATCGTTGGAACCAATTAAAGAATAAATCTCAAAATAGTAATGATAGTGACTGTCCTATTCGTAAGCGTTTTGCTTAATCAGTAGGCAAAACAAAATCAAGATACTTATCCACCAATTATCCACATGAATTTCATTGGCTTTGGCAACACCATATTTATACTGAATTAACGACTAAGGTTAATAGGATAAATATCATGAAAATGAACAATAAAATGAGTGCTTACCCTTATCTATCAGTGATTATTTTGTTTGCAGGGTTTGGTAGCTTAGTTGGTGGAGTGATTGCAGAGCTGGCTTTATTGTTTGTTTTTAGGAATGCGGATTTTGCCCAAATTGGTTACCAGCCATTACTCTATGTTGGTCTGCTTGGTTTTATTCCTGCTTTATTAACGGGTGTTATCGTCGCTTATAAGAATATATGGCGCGGTGATCATAAGAGTCTAAGCACGACATTTTTAGTGGGGTTTATAACGTCGGCAGGTTATATGGGTGCAATCATCCTATATTTAGGCATCAACTCATGGATAGAGGTTGGCGTGCTACTGGCCTTTATGATTGCTATAGGATTGTTTGGCGCAATCAATTCAGCGATTGCCAGCCGCATTGCTTTACCAAAAGTATGTAAAAGTCATTTTGATGTTAGTACTAAAAAAGTAGACGATAACTATAACGGATTAAGTTTTACTAAACGATAAGCGAAAAATATAGGGAGTAGGACATGAATATTTTAATCAGTGGTGGCTCAGGCTTTTTAGGCAGTGCTTTTAGTGACGAGCTTATCAAACGTTATCGTACGCAGGATAAGGACTTACATATTACATGGCTAACACGCGATAGCAGCCAAACGCATCCTGAAGCGATCAGCATGATGACCTACGATGAGCTAGCGAGTTCGGATAAAAGCTTTGATGTTATCTTAAATCTAGCAGGCGCAGGCATTGCTGACTCGCGCTGGAGCGATGCGCGCAAGGAGCAGTTGCTCGCCAGCCGTATCAAGCCTACCGAATCCTTATTGGTATTTATTGAGCGCACCAGTATTAAGCCCAAGCTAATGGTCAGCGGCTCTGCGATTGGCTGGTATGGCGCACAAGGCGATAAACCTCTTACCGAAAGCAGTGATTTTGAAACTGATTTTGCCCATCAATTATGTCATGAATGGGAGCAGTTAGCGCTCAAAGCCACTGAACATGGCGTGCCTGTGGCTATCGTGCGTACGGGCGTGGTTATCCATCCTGATGGCGGGATGCTCGGTAAGTTATTAACCCCATTTAAAATGGGCGTCGGTGGACAGTTGGGTGATGGTAAGCAAATCATGAGCTGGATCAGTCGTGAAGACTGGGTTGGGGCAGTGATATTCATCATTGAAAAGCATCTTGCTAATTATGCGGACACTCAGACTACCGATGATCACTCGTTAGAAACTATCAATGATACGCCAGTGCTGGTGTATAACCTCACTGCGCCTAATCCAGTGACCAATCATACTTTTACCAAAACGCTTGGAGCATGGCTACACCGTCCCACCTTTTTTACTTTACCCAATTTTCTGCTTAAGCTGATATTTGGTGAGATGTCGACTCTATTAATTGATGGTCAAAAAGTAGTGCCGCAAGCATTACAGGACGCAGGTTATGATTTTAAACAGCCAACACTGAAGCAAGCTTTAGAAGAGCAGAGTTCGTAAATCATTAAGCGACTGTTTCATGTGAAACATCATTATTATTTACATGATGCTTTGTTTCATGTGAAACCTAAATAGAGGTGTGTATGAGTGATATTGAGATTAGCGCTACAGCGACAGCATCCAGCTATCCTAAAGCTAAGGTAATAGGAACTTATGGATTGTTGGGAGGTGCGATAGGTGGTCTGATTGTCTGCTTATATATGATTGTGATGCTTGTAATTGACGGTAATATTTTTAGGCAAGAGTTAACAGATATTTTCAAAATGCTATTAGCTTCTATTGTAGGCGGATTCTTTTTTGGTTTGCTCCCTACGTTAGTAGCTGGATTAACTATATGTAAGTTGAAGATAGTCTTTGACTCCATACTAAAAATAGTACCGTTATTCTTCATTGGATTCTTTAGTACTTTTATATTTTCAGTTTGGATTATAGCAACAGATGTTTTTTTAGAGAAAATAATATTTGGATTGGTTCTTAGCTTGATAGGTGGAGCCAGCGCTGTGATTACAGGTCTTATCGCATTACCTAAACACAAATAAAATTTAACTTTAAATTTCATTATTGACAGAAATAAAGTAAATTAAAACAGCCGATTAAATTAAGTGGTCGCGCCAGCAAGACAGCTACTGCTTATCACCAAGTAAGGAGAACATCATGCGTCATCCTTCGTTAGACAGTGTTGAATGGCAAGATTTGCGACAGCTTAGTCTTGGCGAGACTGTTTATAATATTTTCTTATCTTTGCCTTTTTTATTATTGTCATGGTGGAGCGCGTGGCAAGGGTGGTGGTTACTTGCACTTGTGGCGACTTTTTTCTTTTTTACCGCCGCGCTTAGACAAGCCCATGATTGTTATCATCGAACGTTAGGAGTAGGGAAGCTTGCCACTGAGCTCATGCTGTTTTTTCTCAGTATCACGATGCTCTGTAGCACGCATGCTATTCGGCACACACATCTCAATCATCATAGAGATCCACTTGGAGACAGCGATGTCGAGGGTAATTGGGCTCGTCTGCCTTGGTATCAGGCGATATTGGGCGGCGGACTTTTCTCGATTGCGATTCAGTGGTTTGGCTTGACGCATGGTAGCCGCCGCAATCGTATGCTCGTTGCCTTTGATATGCTGCTTATTTTCGCAGTGATTGCCGCTGCTTTTATCACGATGCATCCAATATTGATATATCACGTATTGGTGATGATATTGGCCAACACAATGGTGGGCTTCTTTGCGGTATGGAGCGTCCATCATGGTTGCGATGAGGTGGTATATGCCCGTAGTGAGCGCCATCCATTGATTAATCTGTTGACTTTCAACTTGCTGTATCACATCGAGCACCATCTGTTTCCAGCAGTACCAACCAATCATCTACCAATATTGGCGAAGCGCTTAGATGTTGCCGCACCGCAATGGACGCAGCAGCCAGTCATCCCTCTTTTAGCCGCAGCCAATCAGCACCAACAATCTAGCGTGACTCAAAAATCCAGTCCCCATTCGCATCACTTTGATATTTAGCTATAGTCGGTTCAATATAATTTGGATACAAGGAAGGCGAGAGAAGGTACTACAAATAGTAGACTAAGCGAGCCTGACACCGTATCTGATTCATATAGGATTGACTATATCACTCATAAAGGAGTCGTAAGATGATTATCCAAAACCATATCAACAGCTATAGAGAGCAAGCGAATTTATCCATTACCATATACTACGATGATGCGTGCGTGATATGCAGCACCGAGGCGCATAATATGAAAAAACGTCAACCGGAAAAGATACACTTAGTTCCTGTAGACGAGGGGGTTGATGAGTTGGTAGTCGCAGGATTTAGCCGTAAGGATGCGATGACTTATATGTGTATGCAAGACAGCTACGGCAATTGGTATACGCACATGGATGCCGTACGACTGCTCTACAGAACGGGCGGCGTGAAATGGTCAACGTTGTTATTTTTGCCAGTGGTCAAGCAACTTGGCGACTTCGCTTATCCGTATGTCGCGCGCAATCGATATAGAATCCCGAATTGGGTGACCAAGTTGCTCTATGGCAAAGCGCTGATGCAGGTTTGTGACAATGGCGTCTGTAAAATAGCACCAGATAAACGTTAAAGTACGTTTATTGGCAACCATTTAGTTTTGTGGCAACAACACTCTAGACATAAAACATATGAAGTTTTCGTGGAAAAAAGGAGGCTATATCCAGAGCATCAAATTTTTCACGTAAGATAGCTTTATCTTTATCTAAGCAGACTTGATTATGTGGTTCTTCATTGTTTTCACTCAGTTGCTAGCTGTTATGACCAGCGTGCTTCTCTGCTGGTTTGTAAAGCCAAAAACGACTGCTGCAAAAGCTGTACTGATAGCTGCTGTCTTTATTATTAATAATAGTGCTCTCATTTATGGTTTGACTGAGTTTTGGGGTGAGCGCTTTCACGTCTATTTGGTTGTCAGTATTTTACAAGGTTTTATGCTTTATGCCGCTTTACTAACGGCTGTGCTTGCAGGGGTTTATGCTGTAATTCTTAAACAAAAGCTACGACCAAGAGCCATCCGTACGCTTGCAATGCTGGTTTATGTTGGTATTGTTAGTTTAGCTATATTCAATGCTTACTCACCTGAAGTACATCGATTGACGGTCACGACTGCCAAACCTCTGGATAAGCCAATGAAAATAGCACTCGTTTCTGATACGCATTTAGGTAGATGGTTTGGCAATCGGCAGATAAAGAAAATGGTGAGTCTCATCGATGCGCAACATCCCGATGTCGTGGTTATCGCTGGTGACATTATGAATGACAATACCATTGCTTACGATAATACGAATATGCATGAGCAGCTATCAAAGCTAAAGGCACCGCTTGGCGTCTATGCGACTTTAGGCAATCACGATTATTTCGGCTATGACCAGCAGATCACACAGGCGGTGGAAGAGGCTGGCATCAAAGCGCTTGATAATGAGAGTGTGCTATTAGATGATTCAGTATGGCTGGTGGGGCGTTCTGATGACATCGATCGTACCAGACTGTCAGCAGATGAGTTATTGACACAAGTAGACACAGACAAACCGGTGATATTTTTGGAACATCGTCCTAGCGCGATGGATGAGGTCAGCGCCCTGCCAGTCGATTTGCATCTGGCTGGGCATACCCATGGTGGGCAGATATTTCCACTAACGCTATTGATGGATTGGTTGACACCACTAAACTATGGCAGCAAAAAAATAGCCGATACGCAGTTTTTGGTGACCTCTGGTTATGGCATCGGTCCCGTACCATTTAGACTGGGTACGCGTTCTGAGATTTGGATAATCACGTTGCAGTCTGGTGTATTAGCCATTTAAATAAACAGTGTTACCCTAATGATAAAGCCTCTACTATATCTAAATGGTAGAGGCTTTTATTTGCTGTTAGGCTGGCTGATAGCTACTTTTCTCGTATTGTCAGCTAAAAACATACTGCATCGACGACATCATAATCAAGGATTTTTCATGCGCTACGCATTTTTCATCACCATTTTTGTGCTATTACAGCTCTTTAGTGTCGGTGCAGCTCTAAGCGTGCAATGGTGGTTACAGCCTTGGCAGACAGCAGGTTTGCAAACTTCGGTATGGGTTATTGTATTCGTTATTACCAACGGTTTGCTTCTACTCAGTGTCAATAGAGCATTTAAAAATAGCTATCGCTGGATCAGTGGTTGGATGTTAGTTATGCATTTCATGCTATTGACGGCTTTAGTTACCAGCCTATTTTATGGTGGCTATTGGTTAATCACATCGCTAACTGGTGATGCGCTCGCTACACCGGCTACTGTCGATTTTGGGTTGCGCATATTGGCATTGGCAATATTTATCGGGTTGTTTTTCTATGCCCTATACAGTGCTTATGCGCCTGTGGTACGTGAGTTATCTGTTAATATTGATAAACCTTTGGCTAAGCCTTTACGTATTGTGGTCGCTAGCGATTTGCATATCGGGAGACTGTTTGGCAGTGGTGCAATAGATAGACTGCATCATCTTATGGTAAAAAATACAGCCGATATATTGCTAATGCCGGGCGATATCATGGATGATAATACGCAAGCATTTACTGATTATAATATGGCGAAAAACTTTGCGGAGTTATGCAAAAGCTTGCCGTATGGTGTTTATGCGACATTGGGCAATCATGATTTATACGGGCATGAGCAGCCGATTGTCCAAGCGTTGCGTGCTGCTGGCGTGCAGTTGTTAAATGATGAAGTAATCGGCATCGAGCATGAAGGTCAACCAGTCTGGCTGATAGGGCGTTTTGATAACCATAAAAGACAGCGGGTAGCCACAACCGATCTACTGGCTCAAGTTGATACTACACAGCCAGTGATACTGCTAGATCATAGACCAAGTGATATTGCTGAGCACAGCCAAATGCCGATTGATTTACAGCTCTCAGGGCATACCCATAACGGTCAAATATTCCCCGCCAACTTTATTGTCAGTGCCATCAACCGCTTGGGTTATGGCTATGAAGCCATTGGCAAAGGACACTTTGTGGTGTCATCTGGTTACGGCTTTTGGGGCATTCCATTTCGCTTGGGTTCGCGCTCAGAGATTTGGCTGATCACTTTGAATGGTCAGGTTGGAGATAACGTTTAAGCAAGTCATATTTAAGAAAACAATGCTTAAAAAAGTAACGTTTAAATAGTGGCAGTGCCATTCTATTTTATAAGTAAACAGGCACTCTCTTGTACAACTGTATTGATAACTATGCCGCTAATTGTGACTGGGTATTGATAACGTCACGCACAAAACTCGCAAACCCTTTAATAATATCGCCTGTTTCTTGTCCGATACCTTGATGAATACTCATAAAATGAATAAAACCATGCGGCGCACCTAGAATGGTATGAGTCTCGACTGCTACACCATGCACCTTTAATTGCTTTGCATAAGCAAATGCTTCATCACGTAATACGTCTAATTCTGCGGCGACAATATAAGTCGGGCATACTTTACTATTATCACCAAGCATCGGACAGTTAAGGATATGCTGGCGTGGCAAGGGGCTGTTATCTAAACAAGCAGCATCAAATACAGCCACATCGGCATGATCCAATAATAATCCCTCGCCATATAACTCCCAACTTGGATAATCCGTTTCGATATCCGTCACAGGATACAAAGGCATTTGTGCAAGCGGCTTTGGTAAGCGCTCTAATAAATCGAACATTTTTTGACCTGCAATGCCCAGATCTGACCATGCGACTTGCGAGGGCGCAGTAAGTTGTTGGGCAATTAAGGTGGACAATCCGCCGCCAGCACTATCGCCTGCTAGCACGATTCGCGAGGGTAAAGCACCTAAGGTATGGCAATGCTCAGCCAGCCAAGCGTAGGCAGTGATACAGTCTTTTAATGCGGCTGGTGCTGGATGCTCAGGTGCTAAGCGATAATCAACACTGACTATCAGCCAGCCCGTTTGCTCACAAACCGCGTGGCAAAACTCATGATGGGTGCTGACATCACCAATACAAAATCCACCCCCATGAAAATATAACAACACTGTTTCATCAGAATTATGAGTATCCGCTTTTTTGAACCCTAAGCCATGAGAGCTCGCGTCTGATTGATAACAGCGAATGGTCATATCGCCATCATCAGCGTTGGCAATCACTTTGTCTTCCCAATGCACAAGCTTCTGATTTTTTTTCGTAAATCGCTTCATGTTGCCGATGATATTGTCACTTGCTTGCTGCCATACCTGCGGTGCTTGCATCGCCACGGCGTCAGCGGCGAACCTTTCGCGCAGCTCATGCATTGGTGTCAGCTCAAGAGGCGTTTTAAGCTTACTATTCACCGCGAGAATCAAACGCAGGTGAGCATCGGCGTGCAGATATTGTTTTGAGCTAGGTCCTTTCAAATAACCAACCAAGCTCTCTAATAGTGGCGTTGGCAGATAGCCGACTCCTTTCATGGCATAGTGCAAGGTATGCGGCTGGCAAGTCGTCAACGGGTTATAGCTAAGCACTTTTTGTTTGACGGTCAAACGATTCTCTTGAGTGCCATTTTCTTCTCTTATACCATTATCTATACGATCTGTTGATGCGAGCTTTATCGTCATCAGCGCTTTATTTAATAGCGCATTGATTGATAACACGGTTGATTTAGACATAACACTTCTCGTTGATGATTGTCAGTATGCGTTGTCATATATGAGTGTTCACTTTGACATGAGCTATACTATTTGTAGCAATAATAGAGTAATCAAAAATAAAGTTGAGTATTGTTTGGTAATGGCTTATGTACCAACGGTAAGTTTTTTGGAATAAGTACTGCTTTCTTGTAGCTTGTGTTAACGAACATGGATAGCCATTTACCACCTATGAAATTCTGTTTTGAGCACTTTAATCCAGATTTAGGCAATATTTGTTGTAAATTAGAAAAATTCCCTTGGCTTAGGCTTGAAATTTACCTTCATCACCTTTATCAAACAGCTAGTAGAAGGTACTCATAACAACAATGTGTAAGACGGGTTAATTATTTAATAAGAGCACAGTATCCCTAGCAAATAGTGAGCTTGTTGCCTCTTATATAAATTGTCATTATTAAAATTCTAAGGAGCTATCATGAGCGAGCAAAATACCAACCACGAATCGCCTGAGCAAAATGTGGCGCATGACAATATTGAACACAGTGACAGTATTTTAGAAGAAACTATGAAAGAGTTTGATCCAAAGCATAACTCAGGTGAAGAGATGACCATCGAAAATGAAATCGATCTCGACACCTTTAAAGCGCGTATCGCTGAGCTAGAAGGTGAAGTGAAGCAAGCTAAAGAAGTCACCGCCCGTGCCAATGCTGAAGCTTACAATGCACAAAAACGCATGGAGCAAGAGGCGGATAAGAGCAAGCGTTTTGCCTTGCAGAAATTTGCCAAAGAGCTATTAGAAGTGGTCGATAACTTAGAACGCGCCATCGAAAGCGCCCATGCCGATGACCCTGTTACAGAAGGGGTGAGACTGACGCACAAAGCGTTATTGGACGTATTAAATAAGAACGGCGTCGAAATGGTTGACCCACAAGGCGAGAAATTCAACGCGGATCTTCATGAAGCTGTTGGTATCGATGAAGAAGCCGAGGCTGATACTGTCGGTACTGTATTACAAAAAGGTTATAGCTTGAACGGTCGTTTATTACGCCCAGCCATGGTACGTGTTGGACAGTAGTACTAAAAATTGGATTTTTAGTGTGCTAAACCCTACTATTATTAAGGGTTTTCACAAAAAGTCACACGAAAGACAAATTTTGCATGATGATTGACTTGAAAAAATCCATAAGTAAACCGATATATATAGCAACAAGAGATCAACCACGGTCTGAATAGATAAATACTTAAAACAAATTAGGAGCAAATAATTATGGGTAAAGTAATTGGTATTGATTTAGGTACGACTAACTCGTGTGTCGCAGTGATGGAAGGTGACAAAGTCAAAGTCATCGAAAATGCTGAAGGTACTCGTACAACGCCATCTATCGTTGCTTATAAAAACGATGAAATTTTGGTGGGTCAGTCAGCCAAACGTCAAGCGGTCACCAATCCAAACAACACGTTGTTTGCGATTAAGCGTTTGATTGGTCGTCGTTTTGATGACAAAGTCGTGCAAAAAGACATCGGCATGGTACCTTACAAAATCGCCAAAGCGGATAACGGTGATGCATGGGTAGAAATTAACGGTAAAAAATTAGCACCACCACAGGTTTCTGCTGAAATCTTGAAAAAAATGAAAAAAACAGCAGAAGACTATCTTGGTGAAACTGTTACTGAAGCGGTTGTAACCGTACCAGCTTATTTTAATGACTCACAACGTCAAGCAACAAAAGACGCGGGTAAAATTGCAGGTCTTGATGTAAAACGTATCATCAACGAACCAACAGCTGCGGCTCTTGCGTACGGTATGGACAAGAAGCAAGGCGATAGCACGGTTGCTGTTTATGACTTGGGTGGTGGTACTTTTGACGTATCAATCATCGAAATCGCTGACGTTGATGGCGAGCAGCAGTTTGAAGTTTTAGCAACCAATGGTGATACATTCCTTGGTGGTGAAGACTTTGACTCAGCATTGATTGATTATTTGGTTGATGAGTTCAAAAAAGACCAAGATGTCAATTTGAAAGGTGACTCATTGGCGATGCAGCGTCTAAAAGAAGCGGCAGAAAAAGCGAAAATTGAGTTATCAAGTGCCCAAAGTACTGAAGTGAACTTGCCTTATATTACTGCAGACAGCAATGGTCCTAAGCATTTGGTGGTCACTATCAGTCGCTCAAAACTTGAGAGCTTAACTGAAGAGTTGGTACAACGTACCATGGGTCCTTGTAAGATTGCCCTTGAAGATGCTGGCATAAAAATTGGTGACATCGATGATGTTATCTTAGTTGGTGGTCAGACTCGTATGCCACTGGTACAGCAAAAAGTACAAGAGTTCTTCGGTCAGGAGCCACGTAAAGATGTGAACCCTGATGAAGCAGTAGCGGCAGGGGCTGCGATTCAAGGCGCGGTATTGTCTGGTGAAAAAACAGACGTATTGCTACTTGATGTGACGCCACTAACGCTTGGTATCGAAACGATGGGTGGTGTCATGACACCAGTTATTGAGAAAAACACCATGATTCCTACTAAGAAATCACAGGTATTCTCAACGGCTGAAGACAACCAACCAGCTGTGACCATCCAGGTTTATCAAGGTGAGCGCAAAATCGCTAACCAAAATAAACAGCTTGGTCGTTTTGATTTGACGGATATTCCACCAGCACCACGTGGTCTACCGCAAATTGAAGTTACTTTTGACATCAATGCTGACGGTATCATGAATATCTCAGCAACTGACAAAGGTACGGGTAAAGCGCAAAGCATCCAGATCAAAGCAGATTCTGGCTTGACGGATGAAGAAATCGAGCAAATGGTTCGTGATGCAGAAGCCAATGCTGCAGAAGACGAAAAATTCGCTAACTTAGCGCAAGTTCGTAACGAAGCAGATGGTCGTATTCATGCGGTACAAAAAGCGTTGAAAGACGCTGAAGACAAAGTAACTGCTGAAGAAAAATCAACAGTAGAAGCTGCTATCTCTGAGCTTGAAGCGGTAATGAAAGAAGATGATCATGATGACATCAAAGCCAAGCTTGAAGCATTAGACAATGCCTTCTTGCCAGTTAGTCAGAAGATTTATGCTGACGCAGGCGCAGGTAGCGAGGGCATGGATCCAAGCCAGTTCCAACAAGGCGCGGACAATGCAGCAGATAGCAACCAAGCTGATGATGACGTCGTTGATGCTGAGTTTACTGAAGTAGACGAAGACAAAAAATAATTGTGATTTAGTAACTAAACGCAGTTAAAAAAAAACGCATCCTTCGGGATGCGTTTTTTTATGGCTGTTATTTATAAGAAATATCCTACCACTCTATATCTTGTCTTTATGATTTAAAGGCACTCACTATCAGTACTTCATAAGTCAAATGAACGATAGGCTGACCGTCGTCATCTTGCGCCGAAAAATGTTGCCAATAATCAGACTCAAACTGTTGCAAGCGTGCCTTGGTCCACATAAAGGGCTGGGTGCTGTTGGCTTTTACTTGCGTCTGATTGGTCGATACGCCGGTCAACTTCATATGTTTTAAGATAGCGTAGGGACTGGCAAACGGTAACTCGAAACGCTGAGTGGACAGTTCAATTTTCTCAAAACCCGCACTAATCAGTGCCAATCGCCACTCAATGATATCTGGATAATAGAGTCCTTGACCGGTCAAACTTTTAATTTGCAAAAAGTTATTTGGCGTAAAAGTGTTAAACAGCAGTTGACCTCCAGCTCGCAAACGGCGTGCTGATTGTGCAACAAAGTTTAAGGGGTCATCAAACCACTGCACTGCATTGGCACTGATTATTAAGCTATGTTCACCCTCAAAGTTCATCGTTTCAGCATCGCCAATTGCTATGTCAGCATTGGGCATTATGGACTGTAAAGTAGCCGATTGTTCAGCGCATAATTCATTGATTAGCCAATATTGACTTTGAATGTGTGCTGCGAGTAGGCGGGTCATTTGACCAGTTCCTGCACCGACTTCAAGCACACTGTCGTGTTCAGTGTGGGTGAGTTTGTCTATTAAATATTGACAGACTTGCTGCTGAACATTGGCATGCTGATCATAGTCGCTGGCATTGGCAAAATGACGAGCGATGGTTTGTTTTCTGGTGCTAAAGTTATCAGGCGTGGCGAGTGTTTTCATACGGTTTATTATATCCAAGTGAGCCAATTATCAATCGATAGCAGGACTGACATCGCTGATTTATAACAACAGACTTATAATTGTTGTATCAATTGTTCGCAGTCTTCATCTGTCAGCTTGGCATTCATGACCAAACGGATGCGAGCGGTGTTTGCAGGCACAGTGGGTGGCCTGATAGGCAGGGCGTAAAAACCTGCTGCTTGCAATTGTTGTGCTTTGGCAAGCGTGCTGGCATTGTCGCCCAAGATGTAAGGCACAATCGGTGATTCATAGTGTGGATGCTGGGTGTTTTGAGACACACGGTATCTTGGGTCGATGGCTTGACTAAGCTTGGTAGACAACCGTGCTAAATGCGCCCGTTGATTATTGAGCATTGGCATTTTTGCTAAAATAAATCGCGTCCATGCGTGATTGATAGGGGGTAATGCAGTACTAAAAATTAGTGGACGCATGCGGTTAATTAGCCATTGCTTGACGACATCATCGCACATGATATAAGCACCCACCGAGGCAAACGCTTTACCGAAAGTACCGACCAAATAGTCAATATCAGCCAATGTCTGCGTTTCTTCCGCTAGTCCCAAGCCTGTATCCCCTAATACACCGATGGCATGAGCCTCATCGACATACAGTTCGATACGAGCATCGCTAGCTTTTAATTGTACCAGTTGACATAAATCCGCACGATCACCATCCATACTAAAGATGCTCTCAGTGACAATAATGATGCGCTCAATGTCTGGCGCTGCTTGCTCAATAAACGTCGCTAAATGTTCATAATCATTGTGACGATAACGACGATAGCTGACCAGTTTGCTTTGGCTCAAACGTAACCCATCGATAATGCTGGCATGTACCAGCTTGTCAGCTAAGATCAGTGTTTTGACTGGCAAGGCTGTGAGGGCTGGCAATATACCAAGATTGGCATGATAGCCGCTATTCAATACCAACACCGATTTTGAGGCAGAGATGTCACGTTTGCCGACAGCGGTTTGATACCATTCCTGCAACTCAGACTCTAGCGCTTGTAGTTGTGCATCATTTCCAGTGAGCAAGCGTGAGGACGTCGCACTCATTTTAGGCATTTGTGCGACTGATAGCGGTGTTAGTTGACTGAGAAATTCGTTTTGTAATTCGGTGTCGCCGCCTAAGCCCAGATAATCGTTACTGGCGATATTGAGTAAGGTTTGACCTTCGCTAATAACGTATCGCCCATGATGTTGGAGATTGGGTAATTGACGATATTGTTGGGTGGCTTTGAGTGCTGTAAGCGCTTCTTGCAGGTGGCTAGTTATACGTCTGGTCATTATTTTTACCTTAAAATATTCGGTATCTCTTATTGTTTTATGCTTATTTCTGCTAGAAAGGCGATGAAATGAGTAGGGATTATTGCATAAACTCAGTGGTTGTAACAAAAGATTTCATATCTTTGCCTTTGTAACCCAAGCACTGATAAATACTTGCAAATCTTAACTCTCATACCATCAAACACTGACAGACGACTTGAAATAGTTTGTTACTATATACCCATCGTTAGCAAACAAGGCGATAGGGCTATAAAAGCCAATATAAATAGATAACTTGTTTGTCCAAATTGATTTTAAGGAGCTAATAATGAAAACGCTACAAAAAACGCTACTTGCACTAGCAGCTGGTTCTTTGTTAACTGTTGGCGCACAGGCCGCTACTTCTTATAGCAACGGTTACACTGGTCAGCCGTATGTCGGCGTAAAAGTCGGTCAGTTTGATCTAGATATCGACAATGCAGATGATCCAACTGCTTATGGTGTCTACGGTGGTTATAACTTCGATCAAAACTTTGGTGTCGAAGCAGAGTATGTAGGTTCAGATGATGCTGATTACAAAAATGGTGATCTTGATGCCAAAACTTATGGCGCATATGGTACGGCACGCTACCAGTTCCCAAATACTGGCTTATACGCTAAAGGTAAGCTAGGGGTTGCTAAAACTGAAGTAGAAGGTGATTACACCGTTGGTCCAGTTAAAGTTTCGAAATCTAGCAGCGACACAGGTCTTGCTGGTGGTGTAGGTCTTGGTTACTCAGTGAATCCTAACTTTGGTGTCGAAGCTGAATACTCAATGATGGACAGTGATGTCGATGCCAAACTACTTACTGTTGGCGCTCAGTTGAAGTTCTAAAGCCAAAACGATTTATCAGCTAAACGAGTGAGAGAAGATGGCAATAATAATTTTTTCTCATCCAGATACTTTACAGACAAATAATTAAAAATATAACCCTAGGGGAATACTATGAAAACTTTACAAAAAACGTTACTTGCATTAGCAGCTGGTTCTTTATTAAGCATGGGTGCACAAGCTGCCGTATCTTATGGCAACGGTTACACTGGTCAGCCATACGTTGGTGTAAAAGTCGGTCAGTTTGACCTAGATGTAAACGGTGCTGACAAGCCAACTGCTTATGGTGTCTATGGTGGTTACAACTTTGATCCTAACTTTGGTATCGAAGCAGAATATGTAGGTTCAGGCGATGCCGATTATTATAACGGTGATATCGATGCCAAGAGCTATGGCGCGTATGGTACTTATCGTTATCAGTTCCCAAATACTGCGCTATATGCCAAAGGTAAGCTAGGTGTTGCTAAGACTGAAATCGAAGGTAACTATATCGTTGAAGACTCTAATAGAAAAACCATTTCTAACGATGATACCAGCCTTGCAGGTGGTGTAGGCCTTGGTTATTCGGTTAACCCAAACTTCAGTGTTGAAGCTGAATATGACATGTTAGGTAGCGACGCAGATCTTATGACTGTTGGTGCTCAGCTAAAATTCTAAGTTTTTGATTAGCAGTATGATAACTAAAAAACGCACCCTATGAGGTGCGTTTTTTTGTACGATAAAAAGCACTGTAAGCGTCATTAAAAAAGAGTGCATTCGAAATAAGGTTCTGTTAATATCTCGAATTCGACAATAGTTCAGCTAACTTATATGCTCTGTTATTTTCATTCAGATGGTATTTTTAGTTTTATTTAACAGGAAGATATATGAATACTTTACAAAAAGCTTTAATCGCCCTATCAGTTGGCTCTTTATTGAGTGTCAGCGCGCAAGCGGCAGTTAACTATGCAGGTCAGCCGTATGTTGGCGTAAAAGCTGGTAAGTTCATGGTAGATGCTGATGATCTAGATGATCCTACTGCTTATGGTATTTATGCTGGTTATAACTTTGATCCTAACTTTGGTGCTGAAGTTGAATATGTAGGCTCTAGTGACACTGATGTTGATACAGGTACCAGACTTCTTAAAGGTGAATATGACCTTAAAACTTATGGTGCTTACGGTACTTACCGTTATCAATTCCCTAATACTGGTTTATATGCCAAAGGTAAGTTAGGGTTTGCTAAAGCTGAGATTGATGCGTCTTTAAGTGACGTACTTGGAAACACTATTAGTGAAAGCGATAGCGATAGTGGTGTTGCTGGTGGTATTGGTTTGGGTTATAACTTTAACCCTAGCATGAGCGTTGAAGCTGAATATGATTATGTCGCTGAAGATATTACTCTATTAACTTTAGGTGCTCACATTAAGTTTTAATAAGTTGATTAAAGAAAAAAGAAACGATCGCTTTGGCGGTCGTTTTTTTATGCTCTAAGTTTTAATATGTGTTTCTTACATTTTTCGAAGTATACACATCATATATTGATGATTTTTAAGAAATTACTAACACCAAAAATGTGCTACATTAAAAGTTAGAATGATAAAGATAGGGAATGTAGTGATGATGGAGATGCTTTGGATGATTGAACCTTGGCACTGGTTAGTCTTAGGTTTCATATTGCTGATCATTGAGATGTTTGTGCCGACATTCGCCAGCCTTTGGTTTGGTGCCGCTGCCATCATCGTTGCCGCGCTTTCGTGGCTATTGCCTATTTCTGTCTCTGTGCAAATTATTATTTGGTTGGTGCTTTCTGCCATATTCTTGCTGGCATGGTTCAAGTTTATTAAACCCTTATCAGTAGATCGCACCAAAGCAGGCTTGGGTGGTAGTGTTATCGTTGGTGAAACTGGCATGATTATCGTCCAGCCACAGCCAGATAGAGCGGGCACCGTCAGATTCAGTGTTCCTATTGTTGGGGCAGCGGAGTGGATGTGCCGCACTACGGGTGAGCCGGTGGCGGTCGGCGATCGAGTGGTGGTGACCGATATTGTCGGTAATGAGCTGATTGTGAGCAGTATGAAATCGCAGGCAGCGATTAATAAAGACATGCAATTATAATAATAAGGATGAATTATGGAAAGCTTTAGCATTGTCATGGTGGTTTTGGTTGCACTGGTTGTCTTTACGGTTTTCAAAGGCGTTCGAATCGTGCCACAAGGCTATAAGTGGGTGGTGCAGCGATTGGGCAAATATAGCCAAACACTAGAGCCAGGTCTCAACCTTATTATTCCTTTCGTTGATGATGTCGCTTATAAAGTGACGACCAAAGACATTGTTCTTGATATTCCCTCACAAGAGGTCATTACGCGAGACAACGTTGTTATCATTGCCAACGCCGTGGCGTATATCAATATCGTGCGCCCAGATAAGGCCGTTTATGGCATTGAAGATTATGAATATGGTATTCGTAATTTGGTGCAGACGTCACTACGTTCAATTATCGGTGAGATGGATCTTGATAGTGCATTATCTAGCCGTGATGAAATCAAAATGAAGCTAAAGCATGCGATATCAGAAGATATTGCGGACTGGGGTATCACCCTAAAGACAGTAGAAATTCAAGATATTAATCCATCGCAAACGATGCAAGCATCAATGGAAGAGCAGGCAGCGGCAGAGCGTCTGCGCCGTGCGACAGTGACTCGTGCTGATGGTCAAAAGCAAGCGGCTATCTTAGAGGCAGATGGACGTTTAGAGGCGTCACGTCGTGATGCCGAAGCACAAGTGGTATTGGCGAGAGGTTCTGAAGAGTCTATTCGCCTGATTACTAATGCAATGGGCGAGGAAGAGATGCCTATTGTCTACTTACTTGGTGAGCAATATATTAAGGCGATTCGTGAGCTGGCAGAGTCTGACAATGCAAAAATGGTGGTATTACCTGCTGATATCTTAAGTACCATCAAGGGTATGGTGGGTGATAAGCTTAAGGTTTAATCGGTCATGTATAGCCATGTGCTATAGCATTAACTCTTAAAATGGTCAGTGAGCTTATTAGGCGCTGGCTATTTTTTCGACTGTCAATTGTGCTGAACGCTATATCTAATAAATTACTCATATGGTTCGTTTAACAAGAATAAAATATATATCAGGGATAAAAATGACTATACAAAATATTAATACAGAAATCATTCAAATAAAAGACTTTATCCAAAGCACGGCACTACCTTATACCGTGCTCGATGGTACGCATATCAATGCTGCGTATCCTGAGAGGAAGCTTGAGATTAGAGGGGGTGGTTTTGGCTCAGATGCAGCGGCTCATCCAACCCATGCCAATCAATTTTATGTGCTCACCGATCGCGGTCCCAATGCCGATTTCGAAGGTAGTGCAGGCACGGGTAAACAGTTTTTAGTACCTGACTATACACCGCGCATCGGATTGTTTGAGCTACAAGCAACTGGGCAGATTATTAAGATCAAAGAGATACTACTAAAAGACGCAAATGGCAATCCTATCTCTGGGCTACCGAATCCACAAGCACTCGGCGGAACTAATGAAGTCCCTTACGATGTCGACGGCCAGCCGATGACCATGAATCCCAACCTACCTTTTGATGCAGTGACCAATCCTATCAAAAACGATATCAATGGTTTAGATCCTGAAGGTCTTGCTGCGCTCACAGATGGTAGTTTTTGGATCAGTGATGAGTATGGTCCTCATTTGGTTCATTATAATGCGCAGGGGGTGGAGATTGAGCGTATCAATGCCTTTGCGAGCGATGAGCGCAATAATGTAATTGTTAATGGTCAGCCGATTTTACTACCAGCAGAATTTACCAAACGTCGTGCAAATCGTGGTATGGAGGCATTAACGATTACTCCAGATCAGAGCACACTGGTGGGTATTATGGAGTCTTCTATGGACAACCCTGATCAGTCAGGTCGTGTCGCCAGTTTGACGCGCATCGTCACTATCAATCTATACTCTGGTCAAATAGCACAGTATTTGTATCGTCTCGATCATGCTCACCATGTGACTTCGGGTATCGTTGCGATTAACAATCACGAGTTTTATTTGATTGAACATGATCGCAAGTTTCCGCTACAAGACCAGTCTGCGCAAAAGCTCATTTATAAAATTGACCTCTCGCAGGCGACTGGTATTGAGAATATTTTAAATACAGATAATATCAAGCAAGATCATGTATTGGGTTTAACGATCAATGGACAAACACTTGAGCAGCTTATTGCAGCCGATGAAAAAAATTGGCAATTGCTGAAGGAATTGGCAATCAAACCAGTCAAGAAAACCTTGGTGGTCGACGTTCTCGCGACTGTAGAGTATCCGCATGATAAGTTAGAAGGTTTGTGGTTGCGTCAAGATGGCTCATTGGGTTTGCTGAATGACGATGACTTTGCGATGACGGATTCAATGATTGCCAGCGCTAAAAGCACAATTGAGCAGAAATATTTGGACAGTGAAAAAACAATAGAAGATGCAAATAGGCTATATATGGTGATGCCTTCTGAATGTGGTGATGGCTACTGAGTAGGCTAGGGCATGTCCTCAATTCAATTGATCATATCTAAATGGGCTAAAAATAGCTAAATTTTGCCAAACATCGTTAAATAGCTGGCTAATATCCCGATATTATCTGCGCTATTTTCCTCGTTTGACTGCAATTTATCTCATTTTTATCACCATTTTTGAAATGAGGACACGCCCTAGAGGTATTTTTCGTCAATCATCAGCTTTATTAAACACCATAAAAAAAGACCTCAAGTGAGGTCTTTTTTATGACTGCTTTTAATTTATGGAACAACTCAATCAAATAACTTTTGAGAAACGATTTTTATGTTTTTTCTCAAGATATTCATCAAATACCATGGCGACATTACGACCTAATAGTCGACCTTTTGGTAGCACACGAATACCAGCCGCGTCCATATCGATGAGCTTGTCTTCTTGCATGGCGCCAAGCTGTTGAATCTCATTGATAAAGTAAGTGATGGCATCGATACCAAATTTTTGATTGATGTCTTTAAAATCGATATAGTCGTGACAGAGTAGATTCATAATCACATATTCACGCAAGCGATCTTTGATGGATGTTTTGATGACTTTTACCGCAGGCATGGCAGCCGAGTTACTTTGTGCAGCATCGATGCTCGCTTGATAAACTGACAGATCTGTATCATTTTGCAAAATATAGCGGGTATTGGCATTGGCAATTTGACTGATAGAGGAGACGCCGAAGCCCAATAAATCACAATCGCCCATGATGGTATAACCTTGAAAGTTACGATGCAGTTTGCCCTCACGCTGCGCCACGGCTAATTCATCATCAGGCTTGGCGAAGTGATCAATACCGATATATTGATAGCCAGCTTCGGTCAGCGTATTGATGGTATTGCCAAGCATCGTAAGCTTGGCTGCTGGGTCTGGCAAATCGGCTTCTTTAATCTGGCGCTGGGCTTTAAAACGTTCTGGCAAGTGTGCGTAATTAAATACTGACAAGCGATCCGGCGACATCTCGATGATACGGCGTACCGTTTTATCCAAGGTTGCGGGTGTTTGATGCGGCAAACCATAAATTAGGTCGATATTGATAGAGTGAAAACCTAGATCACGCGCCTCATTTAACACATTTTCAATGAGCTCTGCTGAATGTACACGGTTGACGGCGATTTGTACCGTTTCATCGAGGTCTTGTACGCCTAAACTGACACGGTTAAAGCCAAGGTTGCGTAATACTTTCAATGTCTCGCCACTCAGCTCGCGTGGGTCAATTTCAATAGAGTAATCGCCTTTGTCTTCAGGTAAGAATTCAAACTGAGTTTGTAAAAACTGCCACAGTTGAACCATTTCTTCATCACGCAAAAATGTTGGCGTACCCCCACCCAAATGCAGCTGTTTAACGAGGGGTTTGCTACTACCTTCTGGGACAGGTAGAAGGCGGCGTTTGTGCTTAATCTCAGCGATTAAATACTGCAAATAATCGCCTGAGTCGCTATTTTTCTTGGTGATAATTTTATTGCAAGCGCAGTAATAGCAGAGGTGACGACAGAATGGAATATGAAAATATAAAGACAGTGGTGCACGAGCTTCACGGTTCTGAAGAATCTTTGCCTCAAGACCATCAGAGATGGGTGAGAACTCTAAAGCGGTCGGATAGGAGGTATAACGTGGTCCTGAACGATTGTATTTATTAATAATAGCTTCATCAAAGGCAGGTAGCTGCTTACTCATCATACTGCCACGCGTACTGGCATAAGGACTTTCTGATTGCATAACAGGGCGTGTCGTGGTCGGTTGCTCTCCTGCACGATTGTAAGGTTGCTGAGTATTTGATTCTGAATATTCTGTCATGCGGTACTCCTCGTTTTGACCTTGAGTATTACTGTTCTTACATCTCTAACGACCAAATATCTGAAAGCCAGTAAGTGTTTGATAGATGGTTAATAACCATAATAAGTCTGTTATCAATAATAATTTTCACAGCGCTATATGCTGCTAAATTGATAGCCATCAATAAGCACTAGTATAACAAATCCTTGTTTGCAGTGGGGTGGTCGGCGAGTTTTCTTACATGCAAACTGTCTATGATAAGTCCATTTGATTTTGGCAATTATACTCATACCCCTCTTGCGGTTAGCTGGCTAAGTGCTGGCATCATGATGAATCGACGATATTCAAACAGGCTGCTTCCATAAAGTAAAAAAGACCTCAGCATATATCTGAGGTCTTTTTATCACTAATTTAAGTTACGTCAAACTTATTCTTTTAGCTGGATTTTATTGCCAACGGCTTGCTTGCTAACGTCATTAGCATTGAAGGGTAAACGAATCCATTCTTTAGCTGAGTAGCGACGACTCTGGTCACGATGGAACGGTCGAGTAGTATCAGAAGCTTGCGAGTAACCTAGTAATGCTTCTGCTACAGGGCCGCTTTTATCAAAGGTAACGGTTTGCATATATGTTGGACCAAAATTAATGAGGTAGTTTGCGCCATCATTAGCGCTTGTGCCTCTCGTTTCTGCAACATTGAATACACCTTCACGACCAAAGCCACCATGCATAGCAATACGCTCGCCGTTTTTACCAGCATCAACGATATACTGCAAATCAGATAAAGACGCATCAAGAGCAATGTTTTTATCTTGGAAGAACTTAATGGAATCTCCTAAAGCAGTACGTGTATCCGCACTAATAATTAAACCACGAGGCGTATTGACTGGGTCTTTTGCATCAAATTTAACACTGAATATCGTATCCGTCGTTTCATTGAAATCCACATTACGCCAAAACTCTCTAAAGACATGAGCGCCTTTGCTCTCTAAATTATTACGACGATCCCAATTACCCAAGATATTACAAGCATTAGTTGCATCAATAGTAGAGCCGCCTGTCAAAGGCATGCTAGCATTCGCTCGACAATCTGCTAATACGTCGTCAAGTACCAACTCAGCGACATAGCTGCGGTTACCATAGACGACCTCTTGCATATTGTTTAAATTGAACTTAGTACCGCCCAAGTTATCTTTATTACTGAATCGATCTTGTATTTGAACCAGTCCCATACGTGAGCGCATAAGCAATGGAACACCAGCTGCTGGAGTAGCACCTAAGAAGGGGGCTAAACGACGACGTAGGAGCGGTGAAAATCCAGTCAGTGGTTGCTCTAAATTGCTTAACCAATAGCTATCATTCGAGTTAGCAACATAATCATCGCGGATCAAGAAAGGTAAGTTTGAGCGCCCAAAGATACCTGCTTGCGGTGAGTCTGTATCAACTCCCCATTCACAGGCAGCGTTACTACCATTCAGTGCTGGCAAGTCAGCGGCAATTAAAGCACCAAGGAAGGGGCCAGATGCAGCACTACTACAAGCTTCAAGCTTAGCTTTGGTCACATTTGGTACGGTTGAGATGTCAGCATAGAGTGCCTTACCATTACGGTCGGTAGCAATAGTATTAACAAACCCAAGACCAAGGACGCTTTGCATTCTATCGACTAAGTCCTCAACGCTCGTAGCCTTATTCATACTACGCCACTGATTGAGTGCTCTTGGGTTTTCAGAGGCGGCGTCACGGATAGTATAAGCTAGATTATTAGCGCCCCATGCTGGTAATTGACCATTGAGCAAGTTGACAGCTAACATCGGTCCATATTGTGAGACATAAATATTGTGAACCTGCGTCTGATTATTTGGTAGCTGAATAGTGACAGGAACGGTCTCGATATCGCGCTGCTCAGTCACACCAGCGCTATTAGTATAATTGTATTTGAGAGGATCTCCGTCAACTAGGCTAAGCTGATAAAGCGTAAAACGTTTGGCAGTGGATACGGTATGGCTCCAAGCCACGTCTTTATTAAAACCAATGTTAGGGAAAGGCTGACCTTGTTGAGCCGCACCCATCACATCCAGCTCACCTGGCATCGTTAAGTGAAATTGATAGAAGCGTTGGACGCCATCCCATGGCTCATGCGGATTGCCATACATGACCCCGCTATTAGTACCGGTCACCTCCTTACCAAAGGCATAGGCATTACTACCGCCACTCATCGCATTAATCGTATCCATATTGAATGCAGGTGCTGACTCTACGACAGGATTTGCGACTGGAACACTACGCATTCTTGAGCTACCCTGAACGCCAGCAATAGAGGGCGGTGCCGCTGCTACAATGGGACCGACAAAATTAGATAAGCCACCACGTAGATTGGCTTTACCGTAGACCGTCAATAAATCATCGAGAGTAATCTCGCGTACCCATTCAGCATTGGCACAAGCAGGATCGATATTAGCCACGCCTTTGTCA
The DNA here is from genome assembly GCA_030686115.1 of Psychrobacter cibarius. NCBI lineage: Bacteria > Pseudomonadati > Pseudomonadota > Gammaproteobacteria > Moraxellales > Moraxellaceae > Psychrobacter > Psychrobacter cibarius. The sequence goes on along the minus strand of CP131612.1, from coordinate 3,380,643 downwards.
CGTAGATAACGGCTATAGCCTGCTGCATAACCTGTCACAGCATCAATGACTTCAGGGTCTTGAGCTGCTAAAAATTCAGCTTTTCGCTTGTCAGTGTTGTACCATGTATAAAAAGCATCGCTAGCCAAATTACCGTCAGCGCCTAGATACAGCATACTCTGACCGCTAGCGACTACAACTTCACGCGCTAGTGAGCAGAAGTTATCTTCTGCGAATGCATAACCGACGCCATAACCAAGGCCTTTGTAATCCTTTGCGGTGATGTGCGGTATACCGAACTCAGTGCGCTGAATATCGGCTTCATAATTAGTGGAAGGGGATATGACATCATCGTCATTGAAACTATTGTCGCTGTCTGAGCAGCCGAACAGTCCTAAAGAGACTGCTACTGTCAGTAGCGTGAGTGTGGGCACACGCCGATTATGCATCTTTATGCTCATAAGCTTATCCATCCATGGTAGTGGGTATTATATAAAGTAGGTGTTATATAAATCTGCAGCAAAAAGCCGCCAGCAAACTTTATATGATCAATAAAATCCTTTTATTGCCAATACTCTTGCTAATCTTTAATACTTTGTAGCACGATTAAAATTATCCAATACGTTAATAACGTGGTTAACAGGGGTGAGAACCTTTGGATAATCTTTGGGGCAGCATAGCCGAATAAGACTGAGCGAAAGAGCATCCGTTTATCATATAACAACTGTTGATAACTATGCTAGTAAATAAAATGAGACAAGAAAACACGACATTTGCGCACTGATACATAATGCTCTATTATCAATTATTCCCTATATTAGGAAAATGCTGATGTCGTTTGCCCAAGTCTATACTCGTTCAGTCGTCGGACTGCATGCGCCCAAGGTCATTATTGAAGTGCATCTGTCACAAGGGTTGCCAGCATTGACCATCGTCGGTTTGCCGGAGGCGGCGGTACGTGAGAGTAAAGACCGTGTACGCTCTGCGATTCTGAACTCTGGCTTTCAATTTCCTAATCGTCGTCTCACTATCAATTTAGCCCCCGCTGATTTGCCTAAAGATGGCGCGCGTCTTGATTTACCGATTGCCATCGGAATCTTGGCAGCCAGTGATCAATTGGATCCAGAAGTATTATCAGGGTTTGAGTTTATCGGTGAGTTAGCGCTCAATGGGAATTTACGGCAAGTGACAGGCAGCTTAGCGGTGGCACGAGCGATCAAAGCTGAGGCGCTGGCGTCCAAAGTATTGCAGGTGGCAAATATTACTGAACAGGAGCTGAGCGAACCGCAGCCAAAACCACAAACACCGCAGCTTATCGTACCGATTGATAATGGTGCTGAGGCCAGCCGTGTGGATGGCGTGACGATACTAGCCGCGCAAAGCTTAAAGACAGTTTGTGACCACTTACAGTCGTTAGCCAATCCAAGCGCAGCCTATGACTCTTTGGACGTTGTACAACCCAGTCCAGCACAGCAGCATGTTGGCTATCAAGTGGATTTGGCTGATGTCAAAGGACAGCATCATGCACGGCGCGCGCTAGAGATTGCCGCTGCTGGTGGTCATTCGCTGTTATTTACAGGGCCACCCGGCTCAGGCAAGACGTTAATGGCGTCAAGGCTGCCGACCATATTGCCGGATTTAAGTGATGAAGATGCATTAGAAGTTGCCAGTACTTATTCAGTGGCAGACAGCGATTACGATTATGGGACAAGACCGTTTAGGCAGGTTCATCACACTATATCAGCCGTGGCTTTGGTGGGTGGTGGCTGTCGCTTTACCCAATTAATGTCATTCCTACCCAATTCCTGTCAAACTGCTAATTAAATGATTTATTATCTCGCCTTAGCCGACGCGCTAAAGGCGACTTTTAGCGATCTATTTTATTGATTGTGACGTATTGAACGACAATTTCTATTTATAAAGTGATTTACTATTATGGTATTCCCTCCATTTAAAGACAATAAAATAGAGCCTTATAAGGCCAGCATAAACCTTAAAGGTTACTTTGAGAGCAATCCAAGATTAAGATCATATCAACGATATACAGTCGTCTGGTACTCTAATTTAGCTAGGAATTTTGCAGACAACTCGGAATTACTAATAAGAGTCGTGTTATTCAATATAGATGATGCAAATCCTTATTTTCAACCAGAGTTAGAAGTTCCTTTTGGCGCTATATCAAAGATGCCAATAGGATCGATATGGAAAAATGGGATATGTGACTCTAAATTTGTACTTGATGAATTTGAGATTAATCTAGGTGATAGTGCTGAATACGATCATAGTGAAGGCAAAAGAGTTGAGCTAAACGAGCACCTTAATGATGTTTACCCTGTCTACAAAATGCTAGAAAACGAGCATTCTATTGTCAGAGTAAGTAATGTAGGAGCAAATCAAGACACCATTCTTATTCACCCTGTATTGTTCTTTATTGCCCATTTTGGCTATTCAATGGAGATTAAGAGAGTTTTAATGACACTCAATTGGGGGCTGGAAAATAATATTCATTACTCTCACGGAGAGGATTTTATCAGTAGGTGTCTATTAAACTACTGTGACGCAAGCTACCAACAAATCCCTAATTTGGTGTATTTACCTAAGAAATTCGTAATAAGAGATAGTGTCTTACTACATTTCATAAAAACGAGTGATCATACTAGAAATATAGTAAGAGATTTTAATCAATATATACGAACCCAATTGCGTACACATCCTTATAAAATTAACTTAAAAGTAAAGCCTTGGCATGATGATGATATTCAGGTGCTATTTGAGGGAACTCGATTAGATGACAGTACAATACTATGCACTAGCATTAAAGGTATATCGGAACCAGATTTTATTGACTGTGATGAAATTAATGTTGTCGCTAGCCCTAGTTTTAAGAACCCAGTTGAAGGTATTGATGAAGGAAAAGACATATTTTTCTACCCAGTAAAAAAGAGAGAACAAACAGAGGATATAGCGCTTAATCCCGATCATCCTGCTAACAACATGGAAACAGCAACCGTTAGACAGGCAATGAAAATATTGGGAAAAAAGATAGCAATGAAAATTCATCAACAAAAAATAGAAGCGGAACAAGCTGGTACAAAATACCCTCTTTACGGTGCAGAACCGTCTAGCTATGCATCTGGCAATGTTTCCAATAGTAGAGGCGATATTGGATATGCAGCCTTTTGCTTTGAGGATGTTGAGCCTGAAAAAACAAAAGGTTCGAGGATTCAGAAATTATGGGGACATGCTAAGGCATTAAGCGGTTCTAATGAGCCTGAGAGGGCGAAATGGTTCACCTATCGACTTGGATTTAACAGTAGTGACGATTATCAGCTTATGTCCTTAACGAGTATAAGCAAAGGTTTATCTCCCTACCCACAAGAGCTTATTGTAATTAGAGTAGTCGTTGATAAGAACGTATATTACATATTAGATAGTCATGAAAAAGTCGGCACTGACTCTGGAATGAGTGGAGTTATTATAATTGTAGCTGACGAAAAGCAGTTTTTAGACGCAGAAAACGATGAAGGCTTGCTTGCGATCATTGTATCTATTAATAACTACCCATCAGGCTCTTTACCCAAAGAGTTTATAGATGCTTTTGAAGGTCGATTAAGTACATTCAAACATACTACTGCTATTAATGATGACAACAACTGGATATTAACTGGGGTAAATAAGATTAATGACGCATTACATAACTAGACTTTTAGCAAGTGTGGATAGCTAGTTTATTTCTCTTAAATTGTGAGGTCAATAGCAATGAATAAATTAATGCTAAGTCTAAGCTTGTTACTAATTGTGGCATGTAGTCCTGTGGCGCAAGAACATGACGATCTATACGGTTCTGGTTTTATTAACGTGAATGAGATGCAGTGGTCGCTTGAACACTCATCGCCATATCCGTTTACCGTAGCTTACGGAGAAATATCATGCGGTTTCCATCCAGCTTTCGGTCGTGAGGTGTATTTTGCGCCAGAGGGTTTCACCGATGAGTCTTATATTGGCACACCACTTAATAAAGCAGCAGCTAACGCTCTAAAATATGATGATATGCACTCGAACGTACCATATAGCATTAACACAGGAGCAGACCTAAGTGTGGCTGTAAATATAGGTCTAAAGGTGTGTGATGAGCAGCAAGAGTCTCTAAAGAACAATGTTTAACATTATGAATCAACAAACGATCAAATTAAGCGATAAATAGCCAACCCGAAAATGGCATCTTTAATCTTATTAGCTAGCATACGTTGAACGTAGCTATGCTATAAATTGAAGTCGATATTTGCCATAAAAATAAAATTGGACTGAAAATGAAATTAAAAGCTGATTTTTTCGGTGACTGGATTAACATTTTAAAGAACACTCTAAGTAATGAGTGGGGTTGTAATATTGCATCAGTGCCAGATAGCAAAATACCAGTACTATATTTTAATACAGAAAGTAGACGACCAGCGAAAAAGATACGTGAAGTGATTTTAGCTGACACTTTTGTTTGTCCAAAAGAGCTAGAGGAAGGGTTCAACAGACTTATAAGCAGGGTTGAAAGCGGTAAAGACTTGACTATGAATCTAAGCAAAAAAATATTTTCTCCCAATAAAACAGATCCTATGTTGAATGACTGGGGTGTCCATCACTTTCATTTGAATGAAAACGATGATGGTAGTTTTGAAAAAGGATCTGAGTTTCTTGTTTTTGCTTGGCTTTTTAATGATAAGTTTTACGTTATCGGAATATTCGCTCATAAAACTTGGGAAAATAAAGAAGTGGTTGAAATCATGCATAGAAACTGGTCTAAGGAGCTAGAAGGATATAAAGTGCTTGATGATCTTGGATCTGACAATCTAACAGAACAACAAAGAAAACGTTTGCGAGAAGCTGGCGTAAATGTGATCAGTTCTATTGAAGGAGGACCATCATACTTTCCAATTGGGGGTGGTTTTGCAGGTCAGGGTTTTAATGTACAGTCAGTCATACAGGTGGATAAACAAAAAATCATCCTCAGAGATCTCCAGAATATAATTGCTAGTAAATTAGAGGGTTATCTCGGCCTTTTTGTAAAGCGTGGATATAAAGGAGAGCCTGAAATTGAAGCTGTTCTAAGTATGGATGGTGCTGATTATATTGTTACATTCCCCAAATACGATTTCTCAGAAACTTATGAACTAAGATAAAGCAGTCAGCTTATATCCTAAAAATATTTTTATCTATTGGGAAAAGCATTAGATTTTTACTAATGCCTATCCCATAAAGTCGCTCAATGGAATACAAATAAACTAATTGATGTTGTAAATCGAAATTAACGTGAATATTACTATATTTTTAAATCGCTAGATCTTGCCATATGCGGCATTCATTCGATATGCTTTGACATCCCCTGCAATAACTAGGTTGATCGCTTTCTCAATTTCAGTGAGAGGAGCATTGAATCATTCATATGATTGCTCAAACTTTATGGGTTACTAATCGTACAGTTGATCCAATGCAAGAGTGGTAAAAGGCAGCCGAGTGCAGGTGCATCTATCATACCTTAAGCGCATTTAGCGCTTTTATAAATGACAACTACCTTGAAAAACTTCAATGTTGACTTAATCACTTATAGCTTTAACTCTTTTATCAATATATTCCCAATCGCTTGGACTTAAATCCCACATTTTTCTCAAAGTATCATCATTAATGGGTTTACAGAAATCAGATAAATTAGGTACAAATCTAAAATTCTTTTTATTAACATCCTGAGACATTAAAGTTAATAAAATTAGAAGTCTAACAGTTTTAGTAAAGAGATAATTTCTAAAATTCTCTGCTTCTTCTCTGGAATCAAATGATGCTGCAACTATATATGATTCCGTGCATATTTCTCCAGGTTTAGCTATCAATACGTTTTTTTCATGGTAGATTTTTATAGGCTTGGTAAAATCCGTTTGACCCGCAATTGGAGCTTTAGGTATTAGAATTTTCCATTTATTAATTATTTCGTTTTTATCTTTTATGTCATTAGGGTCTGCATAACTGAGTCCAATCTTTTGCTTAAACCAACATGGAATCCCTTTATCTTTTGGTGAATAATTAGTTGGTATATCAAAAGGTCTAATGGAACCAACAACATCTATTAAACTACCATAGTTTTTATAATCACTACTTTTTAGAATTTTTCTCAAAATATTTAGTGCTTGATTATCCCTAACAAATATATCAAATTCATCTAAATCCCTATAATTTACTTCATTGTCTCTGCTACTAACAACTTTACATTGTCCATTATAATTTTTGTCCCAAAGAAAATAACAAACTCCTCCTGCTATATCTACACCTGGAAAAATTTTTGATGCCGACTCAAAATCGTATAACTCTTTAAACCTTTTGTCTTTCAGAACATTTTTTCTAAAAGAGTCTAAGCCAAACCCACCTGAATACCATCTTGCAGGCATGATCATAACCAAATAATTCGGTTGTAAGTTTATTGCAGCTTCCACAAACTTTTGATAAACAGGGGTAGCTTGTCTTCCCGAACCATTAGTATCAATTTGGTAAGGTGGGTTACCAACAACTACATCAAATTCCATTACTTATTCTCCACAGGCTCGCTAGTACCAAATAGTTTATCGCATTTTTCTTCAAAACTCATTTCAGTCTCACCTTTAACATAAGGTGTAGTGTCCAAGTAAACAATATGTGATTTATCAATAGTGTCAGCTCTTTCATCAAAACCAAAAATGAAGTTACGAGCAATATTGAAAATGATTTCACTAGGAGCAAAGCCATAAACTTGATTCTCTAAAATATGCTTTAGCCTTTTATTGGGATCGGGTATTTCACCCTCTAACCCAAGATATAGTCGTTTTACAATCTCAGTAATAAATAAGCCAGACTTCATGTATAAATCAGCAAATGTCTTCTTAGAATCAGTGAATATATCTGGATTTTCTTGCTCAAGTTTATCCACCATCATTTTTACCACTTTTTTAGGGGTGAATATCTGATTAGTTTTCTGCGGTGGAATGTAGTCAAAGATGTCTTCTTCCTGACTTTCATCGAAGTAGTTTGCAAGCTCTTTACGCTTTTTGAGAAACTCAAAAACCGATTCGTTGAATACAGTTTCATCAAAGAAATCATGAGTATCACGCAGCGTTCTAAACTGATCTAACGTAATGCCAGTCACTTGCTTGAAAACAGTGTCGCTTACAAACTCATCAAAGTTACCAAGCAATGTGTCAGCATCGCCATACGCCATTAAAAATGAAGGTATGGTACGGGCAAACCCACGCAAACGAGCGCGAACATCATTCTCAACAACGTTTTTCTTTTTATCCTCGGCTTTTTGTAAAATAGCCTCATTAGATGATTTTACTAGCTCCTGTGTCTTAGCTGCAATTTTAGCTTCTACTTCTTTTTGATAACCCTCTTGGATCTGTTTTTGCTTGAGTTCATAAGCAGCTTTAGTTTTAGACATTTCGACTTCGTTAAGATGAGCTTGTGTCATCTCTTTTTTATACTCAACTTCTGCCTCTTTTTGTTTGATATCAGTCTGCCTTTGTGAGATTTCAATTTCACGAGCTACTGCTTTAGCAGCGTTTTTCACAATATTTTCGGCAAAACTTTGAGTGACATCATAATCTTTAGCGGTATTCTTAACTCCCTGTTCGACATTTTTTATAAAACTTTCTTCAATTGCCTTTGCATGTTTATCTTGGGGCAGCTCACCAAAAGTTTCTACTGTTTTTTGGATGTTAGCATACGTCTTTTCGCCAAATCGCGCTTCGGTTTCCGATATCACAATATCGTCATCAACTTGAGCCTCGCCTTTGTTGTCAACCTTAACATCTTGCGTATCAATAGGGGTTTGAGTTTTTTGCGGAACTGTTTTGCCAACCTCTACTGGATTAAGATTTTCGAGAATTTCTCGAACTTCTTGTGACGCAAAAATACCTGATACATTCTTAAACAGTAGGTTTGACATAAAGCCACGGCGTACTACCTCTTGGGCTTTAATAGCTTTTGGTATGGTCAACACTTGAGTAGCATCAAGCTCAACCATTTTACCATCGTTATCTTCTGCGATAACTGGGAAGAAGTTTAGAAGATGCTTAATGTTTTCTTTGCGATCATCGCCTGTACCGCCACCGTTTACTGTTCTTCGAGATAAGTCATTAGCAAATTCTTCATAGATGGTTAACGTGCGTTCAGGTGCAAAATCAAAAACATAAGCGTTTTCTTTTTGATATACCTGACCATCGATTTGATACTCCCAAGGGTTTTGTGCTCGGAAGGCAGCTTGCATATAAAGACTAGGCGACTTGATGTTTGATAACATTAATACCGCTGTCCACTCAGGAATAGTAATGCCAGTGGTTAGCTGACCCACAGATAAAGTGATGGTCTTATCATGTGTTTTAACAGCCTCTTTGACTCGAACAAGTGATTTATCATTATTGATCACATCACTGTCATGACTTTGACCATCACCTGCGGCAAGTACAATCTCATAGCCCTTAAAGACAGGATGTTCTTTTAACAGCTTTTGTAAGGCTTTGGCGCTGGCAACACGGTTTAATAGCCAAAAGGTGTGTTTAAGCTCATCCTGCAAGGCTTTGGTTGAAAACGGGTACTTCTCATTGCGAGATAATGAATCTAACCATTTTTTTACGTATTCCTCATGAACAAACTTGCCATTGTCTTTTGTTTCGAAAAACTCATTAAGATCGAAAGCATAATCAATGCTGTCTCCTTCTATTTTTGCTCCCTTGTTCACCTCATCGGTGATGGCTTGGCTCATTTGATAAGAAAACAGATTTAAGCGAGGCAGTTTTTCATAGGGATTGTGTTCATCTGGATTATCCCAATTGGCTTTAGCCTGTTGCTCGTCTGCATAACTCCAATTGTAAATCTCATCTTCACTAAATGTACCAGTGGCCACAGCCTTAAAAGGTGTACCAGATAAATGTAGAGTAAAATCACGTTTAATATTTTCAAATGCCAAATCAGTTTTAAGGGTGTCCACCCCTTCATGAGCTTCATCAATAACCAACATATTCCATGACAGATCTTTGACCCAGCTAAGTTTATCGTAACTACCCCCAAAACTGACTGCACCCTTTAAGTCTTGCAGAGATATAAAGGTGATCATGCTTTTCTTGCCCGTAGCTGTCTGCGATAAAAACTCCTCTCTTTTCATGACAGGACGTTCACTTAACGAGTCGCTGGTAGAGACAAATGCAAAGTCAGTTTGCCACGCAATGAACTTCTCGAAATCATCAAACCAAGAGTTAGCAATACTTGGTCTGTTTGTCACAATAAGTACTTTGGTTGCATTGAGCTTACGAGCTAAGTCATAGGTTGTTAGCGTCTTCCCAAATCTTGGTTTAGCATTCCATAGAAACTCACCTTTGGGATAAGATTTTATATAATTCAGGGTTTGTGTCACAGCGGCAGCTTGCTCATCTCTAAGCTGATACTGAGCCTTTTCTTTAGCTTGATCATAAGGGTTTTCTAAAAAGCTTTTATAATCAGTATAAGATCTTTGTTCCAGGTCATGCTCATAGAAAAACCATTCAGATTTATCTAAACGTTTTATTTTTTTATGCTTTACTAGATAATTATGAAAATTTTTATCTGTGAACCAATCATCTGATTCAAGGAACTTAGCAGGTTCACACCATAGCTTTTCGTAGTCGAGTCGAGCTGTGTAGGTCTGTTCTTTAATGCGATCGTCAGCATTTTTACGCTCTGTATAACCTATTTTTACCCAGCCATTCTTCGTTGGAACCTCTGGTAAGATGTAAGCATATATTTGTGGATAAATAATTTTCGTGGTTTTTATTTTTGGGGAATTACTCATTATTACCTTAATCCTTTGTCAAAGAGTTCCATCTTATTTTTGTCCCAATTCATTATTCTGACACGTTTGCCCGCTTTTCTAAGGCTTTTGCCATCAGAGATATTATCATCGAAAAGTTTCAGCTGGCTTTTAACAGGTCTTTTTCGTATGTCGGATAATGGAATGATATATTTTAAGCCATCCATCTGAAACAGATTGTAGCTAATAATATTGGCTATAATCGCAAAGTGTTCATGCGTTGGTTTGTCTTGCCATTTAGCTACATGATAATCGTAGTAAGTATAGAGTAGATTTTCTCGTGCTAATAGCAGTGAATCCCCGTTCCATTCAAAACCATAACTGGCTTTATAGGCTTTCTCTACCAATTGTTGCCATTCAGATTTTTCATCCACCTCAGCATTAATACGAGATAATTTACGATCAACAAAGCCTACACGCTCTGATAAGGGTACTATATTGCCTGTCTCCATGTCATAGCGAGTTGCCATATATGGCGCTTCACCACAGGTAATCTCTAGCCACTTGCGGTTTATATAGGTTTGTAAATCATCCTCACAGTAACTAGCATCAATCACATCATTTTGTTTTTTGATGATCCATGTAGGGGTGAACACCTCAGCCTTGGATTTGGTGCGCTCTTTTTGCACGTATTCGGATTTTAAAGCACGAGGTATGATGATGTGCCCCATGTGACCTGTTATCAATTTAGGTTTGACTTGATGCGAGACTCCATAGTATCTACCATATTGTATATAGTTCTCGTTTGCCCAAATGATATTCCTTGTCTTTTTTGATGTTGACGTAGTACGGTCAATCAATAATATATCAAGTATGGCTGGCATCTGTTCACGAATATCATTTTCAGAGATGTCAGCAGAACTAAATTGTACTTTAGATTCTTTATTCTGATACATGTCTTTAGCTTTAGGACTGTAAAGGTTTTGACCAAAAAGACCAGCGCCTTTTAAATGTGTCATGTGTCTTTTATACTCATTGTTAATACTTAGATTCATAATGTTTTGCTAATCCGTTTCAATATACTACTTTTGGGTGCAAAGTATCTTAACCAGCTATGGTATTTTTGTCGCTTCAATGATGACAATCTTAATTCAGTTCCCAAAGATGGCGTTGTAGATCGTCAACATAAGGCTTCAAAATATCAGGCTAAACTTCATTTAAGCTATCTAAACAGGGTATGACGTATTCTTGCTTATTATATTTAACTATTGCTTTATCTTGGTTTTGCTCGATATCTAGAGTTGCTAAAGTCTTCCTAATAATTTTAAGTTCATGAAAATACTCTAAGCTAATAATAATCCATCTTTCATAGTCCTTTTTTGTAGGATTGGGGAGACGGCTGATAGCAATTAAGTCTCTCTCCAAGATTTTACGCCTATCTTTCCTAAGAGTCTCTGGGTCAGGCTGATTGCATTGAATATTAGTTCCGTACTTTCGATTAAGATGAGATACAAAGCCAGTTATGGCACTGATTTGTCCTCGCTTAAGCCTCAAATAGGCGTTTAATTGCTCCTGTGAGGGCTTTCCCCATCTATCAATACCAAGTTCCACATAAATACCTACGGCAGGTTGTAAAGCCAATCTGATGGATTTTAGAGAGGTTTTCTTAAGAGCTAACTTTTCGTTAAGAAATGCATAGTAAGACTCTATTGTTTTGGGTAAGACTTCAAACTTATTCAGCAAATTTGCAATTCGCTCTTTTTCGGCAATTTCATGCTTAACTTCTAAGTCAACAACTACTTGCTCCGTGTCTATCAACCATCTTAAAACAGTTAAATGGTGACGTAGACCCTCAGGCTTAAACTCCTGTACAAGGGATGAATACGTGGGTATTTCAGACCATATATCATCGCAAGTTTTAAAGAAGGCGGTAAACTTTAAGTGTTCAAGAGTAACGTTCTTGTTGTCAGTGCGATCAATGAACCACTTGATGAACGCCTCATACGATATTTTTATTTTATCTGACTTAAATAAATAGAGATTGGTAGCAACCTCACGCTGTAACCTATGACCCCAATAGCAACTTTCACACTCTTTCCCTTGTCCTGCTGGCATATTCTCACCACAGCAAGGACAGTTTATTTTACCTAATTCATGGCATTTCTGGCATAAAACACCTGTAGGCGTATCTATTACTTTTCTAAATCGCCTACAAGCAGAACAGGTCTTTCTTGTTTCTCTTTGATAGCAGGATACGCAAACTTCATTGTCGTGAGGAAGTTCAGCATAGCGAGAAACCCCTATCTTATCCTTTCCACATTCTTGGCATGTTTTCTTTTTCTTGAAGTAGCCTTGATAGCAAATTTGGCATACTCGTCCATACTCTGTATTAGCACCATTGACGGAGGCGTCTTTACCGCACCGTTTGCATGGTTGACCACTAATACACTTACGGCATATTGGCTCATGTTCTTTTTTATGCAATCTACTAAGTGTACTGCATCGGCTGCAAGGTTGCTTGATGAACCATATCTTATAGCAGTTTGCACAGTAACCTTCACCCTTGTATCGTCTTTTAATATCGACTGGATGATTGCCGCACCAATCACATTTATTCTTTGTAGCTGAATCGGTCTTGGTCATAAAGCTCTCTCATTTCAGTCTTTCTTTTGAGTCTTTCCCATAGTTTCATTACTGATTCAGGCGCTCTTGGCGTATTTAAGTTCTGACTATTTTGACGCTTTTGGTTTTTGATAATGGGGAGCTGCATATAGATAGACTTAAAAGGTTCTGGGATAAGCGTTTTTCTATTCCAATTAAAGCTATTCTGAGTTATGGATATTTCCTCGCACTTTTTAATCCAAGTGTTTATATCAGTATCATTTAATTGAGCAGCATACCCTAGCAGTTCAATACGCTCATTAATAGGAAGTTGGTTCAGTCTAAGTCCCGTTTTAGGAGGAGTCATGGTGTTTACATTAATGCTAAAGCTCTTTAGTAGTTTGCCAAACATATAGTCGGGTTTGCTTGCACCGCGCCTTACTATATTGACGTAGAACGCCATAAGCTCAAACCACTCTTGCATCGAAACTTTTTCACCAAACGAATAACCAAATTCATCGACATATACCTTACTGGCTATTCTTTGAAATTTGTAAGAATAGTCATCTAGCAAGTAAGCAGGATTATTATCGGCTGCCTTAGACAATTTATGCTTACAGCTATGGCAGTGATTGATATATCTCATATTTGCTTCAAGCAATTGAGGCTGGTACGGCTGATGACATTGTGTGCAAGTACTTTGCAGCTTTATTTGATGCTGAACACAATACAAAGACCATGTGAAACGCCAAGATAATTTCAATCTCGCATCACTATCTGACTGCATGCAAAGTGGGCAGTATTGATACCCTAATAGTGCTCTACGATTGCGCTTGGTCAGTGGTTGAGTCCACGGTATATTGATTTGTTTATAGTTATCAGATAATCCCATTTTTTTAGCAAAACTCACCAGCGTATTTGCGTTAAAGGCTCGGTAATGCATACCAGCCAAAACAGCCATGTCTTTATGGATTTGCACATCAATATGATTAAAACCCTTGTCTACATCATAAGTCCACAGCCGATAGTCAGGCCAATAAAATTGAGTGAAAGTTAAAATGTCGCAGCCTTGATTTAAGGCTGCTCTAATTAGCCATGAGCTAATACTTTCATCGTAATATAGTGGTGTCTTGATGGTTAATGGTTTTATTCTATTACTCTGTAGGCTCTCTTGTTTTTGCATATTCTTTTCTTTAATGAGTCCTCAGTAATTTCCTCAACCCCTGTTTCTATGGCCTCTATAGCGCATTCAGAGATTAATCTCCTAACATTACCAATTTTGCCTTCACTAATGCTATGTATAAGGCGAGTCTTATCAGGATCAAAAAGTCTTGACGGTTTTCTTAAAGGCATAATTAGCTCAAAGCTTCCCACAAGCCGTCTAAACTCCTCACTATTGCGCCAGTTTTCAAGCTCAATAACATCAAAGCGGCTGATATGCTGCGGATCAGTATGAAGCACTCTTATGGCATCATTTGTACCTGCTACAACAATGGGTAACTTAAGCTCATTACAAAGATACTTAATGACGTTCATTATCTGTCTTTGCTGCCTTGCTGTTCCTGTCAGTAAAGAATGAATTTCATCTATTATTAATACCTGTACGTTACAGCACTTAAAGGCATGGACAACTTGATAACGAAGTTTGGCTGTCGAATCGGTAGAGCGGTAAGGTAATGCCAGTTTTTCAAGCAAACTAATATAAAGCTCTTTCTCACTAGGTACTGGCGGAGCTTGGATTAAAACTACAGGCACCACTGATTCTTTAAAGTCGTTAATGTATTCCTCGCCAAACTTCTCGTAAAATCTATTGATCAGCGTCGTTTTACCATTATTAGAGTCCCCAATAATCATAATATTAGGCATGCGGTGCTGCTTTGATTTTTTCAGCAGGTTTTGCATAATTTTGAGCGTTCTGTTTGCCTTCTCGTAACCAATCCAACGAGGCTCATCAATAAAGGCGATTCTATCGCTGTTTGATAGCGGTACGATATGCTGAAACCTATCAAGAACATGGACGTATGGCTTGTCACTACTCATTATTCTATGTCCTCAAAAAAGTACACTCCATAGTCTGCATCAGGACCAGCTTGGGGGTCTGTACTGGCAGTATCAGTTATCTGGACTGTATCAGGTAATGTAGAGTCAACTTTATCTTTTTTAGCGTCTATAACCTCATAACGTTTTTGAGATTTTTCATGGCTTTTACGTCTTTGTTTCCTTCTGCGCTGAGTTTTGGTGGTTGATTCTGCATTTTCGGCTAGCGTCTGCATGTCATCCCATGCTTTGTAGATTAGATGCTCATTGCTCGTACCATTTTCTAACTTAACCTGCCGTCTGATTTGTTGATATTCCCATAGACTCATTGACGGTAAGGTTTGGTTGGCAAAAGGAATGATAAAATACTGTTTTAACTCAGGGTCGTAAAACCATATTTTGCTAATATCTCTAGGGTCGCGTCTGAATATAAACTGACTTTTTACATTCTTACTATCAGAAGTGTTTATGTAGTTATTTAAGCAAGGGTCATAGTAGTGTAAGCCGTCAATACGAACGCCTGAGCTTTGTATTGTGCGCTCAAAACTGGGCATGAAATCAAGTTTAAGAGTTGTCTCATCTACAGGTAGTGAAGGTATACCTATACCATCACTAAACGAGTCACCAAATATGCCAATTTCCCACTGTCTAGCAGGTGTTCTCTCTATCCCTGAATGAATACTTAAATGATAAACCTTAGTAATATAAGTTAAAAACCACTTTTCAAACTCACCAAGAGTAAGAGATGCATTTTTTTCGGCGTCATATTCATCCTTTTGCTTTATGTTAGAAAAAGTTGTTCCTGGTAATTCATGAACCTTTTTCATTAAGTTGCCAATCATGCGCTCCACATGACCGCCATACTCAGGTCGGGCTAAAGGTCGAAACTCAATATTGATACCGTGCAGCGCACAAGACTTTCTCAGATCATCTGAGCGAAAATCCGACCCATTGTCTACATGAATTTTTCTAGGATAGCCAAACACTTTCCATTCAGCATCTGTTATACCGTTTTGAATGAGTAGGTCGTCCTTTGATAAAATGCTGCGTGAAAGGCACATGCCTACAGAGGTTACTGATGGGGCGTCTAATGAGATATAGTAGCCAGTGATCATTCGGCTATATATGTCAATTGCGACAGTTACCCACGGTCTGCCAATCGGTTTTCTATGCTTGTCGTCAACGAGAATGATATCGGCAGGGGTATGGTCAATTTGAACAACATCTAAAGGGTTAAAAACCTCTGGAAAGTGTCCAGTTTTAGGAGTGAATTTATTCTTAGCTCTTTCTCTTTGACCACGCCTTTTCATCACGGTTGGTTCAGATACTTGGTCTATACGGTATCTAATGGCTTTGGCGCTAGGTTTACTGCAACCTTGCTCGTGACATAGCTTATGAACTCGTCTTACCGTTGCCTCTACGGTGGGGCGTTGTGGCGTTAAGAAAAAGTCATTAATGACTTGTTTGATAAGCGTATCGGTTGCATGATCTAGTCTTATTTTATCTTTGTTCCAACCTCGTTTCTTTTCTAACAAAGATGCGATAGAACCAGTCGATCGATAAGCATCCACCCATCGCCTTAGCGTTCTACTTGAAACCTTACATTCCTCTGCTCTTATGTCTAGCTCTTTAGAGGCCAAGCCGCCATTATCCCTCGATAATAAGGGTTTAATTGCAAGGTACTTGCTTTGGGCTTTTTCCCAGTCGGCATCACTAATGTATTCGGCATCCACGTTAATAATGGTGCCCTGTGGGTTTGTAGAGTTCTCTAAATCATGAATGCTAATTAATTCATTTTTGAGAGTGGATAAGTTCTTGAACAGCGCCTGATTCATATCAATGAGTTCAATCATCTTATACTGTACGTCTTTAGTTTTATGGCTGTAGATATTGCCACTCGCAAGCTGTAGAGCGCCTCTTTTTAACTTAATCCCTGATATTTCTACATCCTCATCTGTGTCATGCATATCCTTATACATACCAAACCTCCGTCTTTTCATTAATCTCATCCCAAAGATGAAAACCTAGTCTTTTATTTGCCATAAGATGATAAATGATGCGTCTGCCCTGAGGACGGTATATATCACCCATAAAGAACCTTTCTAGTAGATACTCAATGGTAGTTGTACCCATCATTTCTACTTGCTCTAAAATGGTTTCAATATCATCTCTTGAACAGTTCAGTCTCTCATAGCGCATGATATGATCTACATTAGCTAACCCTTGGTGCCGAATCCTTGATTCATCGTATATTTTGAAACGATAGTCATGCTCTTTGCAGTACTCTCTTGCAGCCTTCCATTTATCTGACCAGTCACGCCAATGCCTTGTCCATTCATCTCTAGGTTTTACCTCTACAATTAGAGATTTAGTATCAGGATTGTATCGATCCCCATCGTTATCTATCTGAACAAAATAGTCAGGAGTATAGTTATAAGTCCTTCCATTCTTTTCAAAAGGAATAGTTATAGGCTGGGCTACGACTTCAATGACGTTGCTACGAAAAGTCTGGAAAACAACAAAATCTCTTTCTAATGTAGATTCATAAGGTATTGATATACCTTGATGACAGTAATACCCAGACATACTTCTACGAGTAGGCTTAATAACCCTGACTTGTTCCATAAAATGTGACACCTATTGGGTATAAGAAATATAATATTGTCTCTTATTGGGTTTTATTATGACATCTATTGGGTAGTTTTACACTCTGAATCGCTTATTGTAAGTCAATATTTTGACATCTATTTAGCATAGTGACAGTGGCTCACGACCAAAACCGGGTGAAATTACCCTTGCCAATAAGGGCGTATTATTCCTTGACGAATTGCCAGAGTTTGATCGGAGTGTGCTTGAGGTATTACGTCAGCCATTAGAAGCCAAGCAAATCACCATTAGCCGTGCCAACTCGCAGATGACTTTTCCAGCAAATTTCCAATTGGTCGCTGCCATGAATCCATGTCCATGCGGCTATGATGGCGATACCTCAGGGCGTTGTCGCTGCCGACCTGAACAGATTAAACGTTATCAAGATAAACTATCAGGTCCACTGCTTGATCGCATTGATTTGCATATCACTGTACCTGCGCTGCCAATTGCCGATTTGCAAAATGCTCAAGCTGGCGAAACCTCCGAACAAGTGCGCGTTCGAGTCATTGCCGCACATAAACATCAGATGCAGCGGCAACAAAAGGTCAATAATGAGCTTAGCCCTAGCGAGATTGATAAATATATCCAACTAGGAGAGGGTGAACAGCAACTATTACAGCTCGCTCAGCAGCGTCTGAATTTATCGGCACGCGGTTATCATCGAGTATTGAGAGTGGCGCGTACCATTGCTGATTTGGATGACAGTATCGATATTACAAGCGCTCATGTGTCTGAGGCGCTGAGCTATCGGAGCAAATAATGATTTCAAAGAATGGCTTAAATGAATCATTCTAACGTTCAAATTTTAGCTGTCTATCTTATAATTTTTGAAAATATATTTTATTAATGCCGCAAAATCATCAAAGGCTTCGGTAGGGTTTAGCTCACGGATATCTTGTCCGTAGTTGTAGCCATAAGACAGCCCGAAAGTATCCATATTGGCGTTTTGTCCGGCTAAGATATCGTTTCTAGAATCGCCAATCATCACAGCTTGTTCTGGAGTGACGTTCAACGCTTTACAGACATGCAGTAGCGGTGCTGGATCAGGCTTTTTAGTTGAGAGACTATCACCGCCTAATACTTCACTGAATAAGTCCTGCCAGCCAAAGAATTGCAATATTTTCGGTACAAAACGAATCGGTTTATTGGTCACTAAGGCCAGCGTAAATCCTGCTGCTTTTAGCTTTTTTAGTCCGCTATCGACATCTGGGTAAGCAACGGTTTTGCTACCACTGAGATTTTTGTAAGCCTCAAAAAACAGGTGCTCTGCGTGATTGGCTTCCTCGACCGTCAACTCGCCTTCTAACACGTCTACCTTACCTACTAGTGCGCGCTCTACCAGCAATCTTGAGCCGTTACCTATCCAGTTTCGTATGGCCTCGATAGGGTAAGTCTCTTTGCCCAGAGTGGTCAACATCGCATTGGTCGCATCAGCCAAATCTGGCACACTATCAATGAGCGTGCCATCAAAATCAAAAATCAAAATTTGCTTAATACCTACAGTCATTATTACTTACCCACGCTATCAATTTTATACTTTTTTGGAGTATTAGCTCCAAGCCCTCATTACCTTAGCACAGCAAGTTATGAATTCAATTATTTAACAGCCTGTCATTATAAATGTTTCTATCTTTTCAGGCTGAGGGTAATGTTTTATTGATATGTTTTATGCTTATTCAACCTCTTTATAACGTTCGCGATGTTCCTTTTTCATTCTTAGATAATCTTCGTTCTCACGACACTCGTCCCATTTTTGTTTAAATATGCGCGCTGACTCTGCTTTGATTGGGTCTTCGATTTGTCGTGGCAACTCTTCGCGACCATGTGCGCCGCTCTGACCTTTTTTATCATCGGGAACAGCACCTTTATACTTTTTGCCGCCTTTGTGATTGGCGTAACGACGGGCGCGGGTATAGCCCATTTGAATAAATTTGCGCGCCATATCTGCACCGACAAAGTCATCGGCCGCCAGATAATCTAAAAACAGCTGATAAATTGTCTCGCTGCTCTCAAGCGCAATATTAGGGGTCGCAAAGCGCCAGTGTGGCAGGATTTCAGACTTATACGGCTCTACCAATAATACGCCTTGCTCGCCGCGACCGACCCGATACAGCTCGGGCTGCGCGCGCAAATCTAGGTTTTTATAATCCAAATCGTAATCGAACGCTCTCATCGCTTTTCCCTATTCGTCATCTGTCATATTTATCATTATCAATACTATCGAGTATACTGAGCGCCGCTGTCTAAAAAACAGCACAAAAATGTTATGCAACCGTGACAGTAAGCGTTTAGCATGAGAAGCATGGCGAATAGAATCAATCATTTAGCAGGTCTGAGTAGGTTAAAGTTATGACAGTTAATAAAAACATCCTTAATAGAATCAGTCTAGCTGGCTCGACTGTTACGATGTCTTTAAAAAGTATATTTATGATATCGGTGATGGTACTCATCAGCGTATTAAGCACAAATGTTGCCCATAGCGCATGGTTTGAGCAGTTGATTCCGCAAGGAGAAACTTATACGGTACGTGAGATAGATCGTGATTTGGCGTTCGTGATTGATGGTTTCATTTATGATGCGCGCACGTCTTGTTTTTTAGCAGTGGGCGATCGGGTGATATTTTTTGAAGGGCGTCATGGTATCGATTACCGCGCGACGGTTTATGACTTAGACTCGCGTGAACGTTGCGAGGTGTTATTAAGAAGACGTTTGTCATAAGCTATTAGGCTTATTTCAGAACGGAATACAGGCATAAAAAAAGCCCCGAACATTGCTGTTCGGGGCTTTTTAGAATTCTTAAACGAATGGTGGCTCGAGGCAGGTTCGAACTGCCGACACACGGATTTTCAATCCGTTGCTCTACCGACTGAGCTATCGAGCCGTCTTCGTTGAGGCGCTATTAAACTAAATATAGGCGTTGCTGTCAAGTAGTTTTTGCATAATAGAAGATAAAAGACGATAAATAATCAAATATTGGCAAAATTAACTGTTTCTGCTCTCGATTTAGTCTTTAACACGCAGTAAATCATACTCGCTCATAATACGATGGATATCCGCATCGGCAGGGACAAACTCACGCACACCTTTTTTTATCTCAGCATCATAGACCAGTTTGATAAACTTAGCATCGATCGCGCGACCGCGATTTTGTGGATGTACCGTTAAATATTGCAAACGCTTGGCGTCGGTTTGCCCATCATCAAAACAGGCAACCGCAGCGATAGGCTTGTCATTGAACATACCAACATATAGGATCTGTCCACGTTTGAAGCCTTGCTCAACGATATTTAATACCTCGAGACCATCAGGCTGCGCGTCATCGCTATCGTACAATGCCTGCAAGCGCTCTGCTAGCTCATTATCACGAGCAGGTTTTTTGATAAGTGGTGTATCCAAGCTATTAATGGCGATCGCTTCTAAAGGCATAGCAGTTCCTATAAACAGAGAGTCTCTATCGTATAAAGTAGCAGTATGACACAGCACAAAGCTATAACACGGCAAAAAGTCATAGAAAGTAGGCTGTAGAATATGATATCTAAAAGTCAGTGCAAATCATGATTAATAATACTGAACACACTATTTTAGCAGAATGAGGTAATTTTGTGCGTGGTTTACCGCTTGGCCGTGGCAGTAAATGTTAGGGTTTGCTATGATGAGGCTAGATGATATTTAGTACGTACAAACCCTAATACCTTGATATCTTTTGTATATATCATTTTCTAATACATTTTTTACTAGCGCTGACCCAGACACTAGTAAAATATTTAAACATGTTTTGCCTTATTTATTGACCGCTTTTCACTGATAAAAAACTGATAGAGAGTAGCCATGACAGCCAATGCAATGACGACTGCTGATACACCTGAGCAAAATGCACCAAAAAACCTAAATCTACATGGTCGCCCTGAACGTATTGCGACCGTTGAGCGCATTACTGCTGAGACCCAAGTGACTTGTACCGTCAATCTTGATGGTACGGGTCAAGGGGTTGTAGATACTGGCGTACCTTTTTTGGATCATATGATTGACCAAATCAAGCGTCACGGTTTGTTTGACTTAGAGATTAAATGCAACGGTGATACCTTTATCGATGACCATCATAGCGTTGAAGACACTGGTATTACCCTTGGACAAGCATTTAACAAAGCATTGGGCGATAAAAAGGGCATTCGTCGTTATGGGCACTTTTATGCGCCGCTAGATGAGGCATTGACCCGCGCTGTCGTCGATCTATCAGGACGTCCGGGTTTACACATGGACATTCCATTTACCCGTTCGCATGTCGGTAATTTCGATGTTGACCTGTTTAGTGAATTCTTTTATGGTTTCGTCAATCATTCTTGGATGACGGTGCATTTAGACAATCTAAAAGGCAAAAATAGCCATCATCAAATTGAATCTACCTTTAAAGCGTTTGCTCGTGCGCTACGTATGGCGTGCGAATATGATGAGCGTGCACTCAATACTCTGCCATCGACTAAAGAGGCGTTTTAATGGCTAAAGTAACCAAAGTAGCGCTATTGGATTACGGCATGGGCAATTTGCACTCTGCTAGCAAAGCACTATCGGTAGTTGGGGCGGATGTCTCTATTACCAATGATCCTAAAGTCGTCGCGGCAGCAGACAAGATCGTCTTCCCCGGTGTTGGTGCGATGCGTGACTGTATCGCTGGCATGCATGAAGCAGGGATTGATGACGTCATACGCCATGCGGTGTTTAATAAGCCTGTTATGGCCATCTGTGTGGGCATGCAGGCATTGTTTGAGCAGTCCGCTGAAAATGGTGGTACAGACTGCTTGGGTATCTTAAACGGCACTGTAGAAGCGTTCAACCCTACGTGGAAAGACAAGCAGGGCGCTACCATCAAAGTGCCACACATGGGCTGGAACACCATTAGCGGTATGGATTTTGACCATCCGCTGTGGCATGGTATTCAAAACAACGCGCATTTTTACTTTGTGCATAGCTATTATTGCGAGCCTACTAACAGCTCACAAGTGGCAGCGATATGTGACTATGGTCAACCGTTTTGTGCCAGTGTCATCCAAGACAATTTATTTGCCACCCAGTTTCACCCAGAAAAAAGTCATACTGCTGGCTTGCAGTTGTTGAAGAATTTCGTCGAGTGGAATGTGTAAGTAGGCGATAAATGTGAAGTGAATATTTAATTTAGCAGAAGGTAGATTATCCATTATATAATCTGCCTTTTTTATGCTCAGCCATCACTTTGTAGCTGCCACTCTTTAGCTATTATAGTTTAGCCATCATGGTTTAGTGATACTCTCAGTCGTTTTCTACTTGCTTATATTTGGAATACTCTAGTGGATTTTACCGCTTTTAAAATCAATGTTATTGAAGTATCTGGCCTTGCCAAAGACGCCTTACATATCTATGTCGGCGTCGGCATCTATCTTTTGTGTCTGCTTGTGCTGCGTCCTATCATTAAAAACCAAAGCATCAGATCATTCATGGCTCTAGTCGTCGTGACGGGCATTGCTTTATTGGGCGAGTATTTAGATAATCGAAATACGATTGAAGCATCAGGCATGGCTGGCTTAAGCCACGAACAGCTGGTCGCAAGCCTCCGCGATTTGATCAATACGTGCCTGCTGCCTTACGTGCTCTATGCGCTGAATAAGTGGACGAAGATATTCAGTTCATTCAATCCGTCTACTAAACTTTTAAAGCAGCGCTAATATTCCGAAGTAATTTTATTTCAGATATCAAAAAAGTAAACTTAAGTAGGATTTTATGGTGTAAAGTTCACAATATAAAATATATAGCAGACCATATTATGTCTTCATTTAAAATACCTACTTACATTTTTTCTTCTATCGTTCTATGCCTAACGACGTTTAGCTATCATTCAGCAGTGGCAAGTCAAAACGTCATCATTGATCTAAACAAACCCATATCGGCAGCACTTTTGGCACAGTACAATCGTGATGGTATCGAGATTGACTACGATGATACGACTGTATTGAAGCAAGTCTACGTGACGGCAAAAGATGGGACAATCGCACGTCAGTTACCAAGCGGCGCTGCTCGAAAGGTGAAAAGCTATGCATTTGGTGAGAAATTAGAAGTCATTGAAGATAGAAAGGACTGGTATGCGGTGCAAGACAGAATTCGTAGAGAGTATGACGAGGACAATGATGGCATTGTAGAGACAGACGTTGTTAAATGGGAAAAGGTCTTTGTGAGAAAAGAGCAAACGGGTTCTACTATACCTGCCTCGCTAACGTCCAAAGATTTAAACATACTAGCGTATCTATCCGTCGGCGAAGATTACGAGTCTTTTGAAAATGGCAAAGTACTTAACGACTACCTGAAAATAGAGCTGATTGATAAGGCTTTTTTTGAGAAAAAACGTCCACTTGCCGTTGATTTTTTATCAAAAGATGAAAGTATTAAAAAGAGAAATGGGGTGATATCTATTCCAACTGCTGGCAAGGTAGTAACGTTCACTGATAAGAATGTAGATAATGATGGGTATCAGATTTTTGAGTACGTAGGTCAGATTGCCCCGTTAAATCAGTATTTGGTCAGTGGAGGTTACTGGGAAAGCGGTGACTATAAGATGATTGATAAAAATTCGGGTGAGACGACGCAGACGTTTATAGATTATCCTCGTATCTCGCCCAATAAAAAATATATCATCTCAGCCTATACCAACCCATATGAGCAATACACCGATCTAGAGCTGTATAGAATTAAGGGAACAGACATCATCCCGATCATGGGTGCAGGCTTTATGCATTGGATGCCTATGGAGGAGCCAAAAGACATATTTTGGGCAAGAGACGGCTATTTATATTTAGCGGTTACTCATAGCGCCGCCTTCTGGAAAGAAAACGGCAACTTTAATGATCTTAATGATACTTTTCAATATATTAGAATAAAGGTAGATTTATAATTGTTAGGCTAAATACTAGCGAGTAGCATTTTAAATGCGCTCAAAGTTTTTTTCAGTAAACTCAAAACAGAAGTATCCACTATCCTCATCACGATAAGCGGAGATATCTCCCTCTATACAGAATTCGTTAGAATCTTTAGAAAAAATTAGTTTTTTATAATTAACTAAGTATCCAAAAGGATAAGCTATTTGAGTTTCTGGGTTTATAACAACTAAATAACCAAAGTTATCTTCCGGAAACACTAAAACTTTATCTTTATCAAAATTGACAGTCTTATCAGTATTTTTATAGGATATTTGATTATATTCGTCGCAAAAGTCTTCTACACCATAGTCATAGTTGCATTCCTCATTGCCATGAATCAAAACTTTATAGTTGGCGTCATCGGAATGTACAGCGCTACAACCAGACATTAGAAGTAAGACTATAGCTGACATAAGTCTCATTTAATTATTCCTAAAATAATGTGATGGCTGTAACTGGCGTAGAGACTTTCGAATACTTTTACACTAGATCTAACTATAATTCTCAGCTCACTTGCAAAGCCTATCTTTGATCATACAACTCACGCACCACTTCACCAATCACTCTAATGCCATCAGTCAGTGTCTGCTCGTCAGCGGCGATACTCATACGAATACATTCATGTGCATGCTGATAATCGCTGACATCGACACCAGGGAAGAAATACTGACTTGGTACAATGAGCGTGCCTTTTTCTTTTAAAATCTCGTACAGCTCAACGGTGGTAATCGGCAAGTCTTTAAACCATAACCATAAGAATATCGCACCTTCAGGCTTATGAATGACCAATGGATAATCACCCAAGGCTTCTTTTAACAGCTTAACGGCAAGGGTCGCCTGCTTTTGATAAAACGGCTTGATGTCGTTATCTGATAACTGTTTGATACGATCATTTTCGACCAATGGCGTGGCAATCGCTGCACCAAAGCGTGTCGGCGCCAGATTGACCACGGCATTCATCGCGCTAACCGCTTCGATTACTTTGGCGTCGGCCACAATAATACCCGTACGCATACCAGGCAGACCAATCTTCGACAGACTAAAGCATAGAATCGTATTGTTATCCCAGTTCAGGTGCGCGTCAGAGTAGATGATATTCGGGAAGGGCATACCATAGGCATTATCAATGATGAGAGGTATGTCATAGCGCTTGGCAATCTCAGCCAAATGCGCCATTTCGTCATCGGTGAGCACGTTGCCAGTCGGGTTGGTCGGGCGTGAGCAGCAAATCGCGCCGATACGACCTTCTTTTAGCGCTGGCAAGTTTTCTAACGCGTCAAAATCCACACGATATTTAAAGAAGCCTTCCTCACCATCATGCGTCACTTCATCGATATGCGGTAATACGGCGGTGAAATGCTGACCTTCTACATGCACATCACTATAGCCGATATACTCAGGGGTCAATGGCAGTAGAATGGACTTGTCGACAGATTCGTTCTTCTCATCTGTGAACGCACCGCCAAACAGATTAAACAGATAGAAAAACGCATTCTGTGAGCCATTGGTCAGGGCGATGTTTTCTGAGGTGAGGTTCCAATCATAATGACGGTTAAAGAAGCCAACCAACGCATCGATAAAGGCGGCATCACCTTGCGGATTAGAGTAGTTCGCCATACTGATAATCGCGCTACTATTGGGCACGCCTGTATCATTATCAACACCTAGCGCCTTATAGGTCTCCAAGAATAATTCATTAACGGCATCAATTTTGGCAGGGTTACCACCGCCCAGCATGTTGACTGGCTGATCGCTTTTTAGCGCGTCGCCCAGATCATCCATTAATTGTGAGATACCAGTTGGCTGGGTAAATTTTTGACCGAACTTTGAGAATTTCATAAGGCTACCATGCTGTTTGGGAGGGTGTTATAAGTGGGTATTTAACCGATAAAGTTGGGCTAGTATAGCAAATGAGAAGTATAAAATAAGCAAAGTGCGGGGCAGATATGAGTTTATATATATAAGGACAGGCAAGCTTAGGCTTATTATATTTTCATAAAAAGTGCAGGCATCTTGTGCTTGCTTATACTTGATATACTCGAATAAGATGTATGAAGATATTTATTTTCAACAACATTGGCTAATAAGGCTCTAAATGAAAGAGTATTTCGAAAAAGCTGTCAAAAACATTGCCAAATACGGTGATACAGATATATTTCCTTTTCCGTTCGAAAGATATATGTTCGAAGAAAAGCATGAAAGTACTGTTAAATTGTTAGAGGCAATACACTGTAATTTTGATAGCGGCTTGTCAAGCGAGCCTCCTTCAACTATCGAAGAAATGGTTCCTGTAGGATATTTTGGTTTTCGTAAAGCAACAATGATAGAGCCTTTTTGGAATGCTTACTTCTTAGGGCTTGTGATCAGTCTAGCTGAAAGTATCGAGTTAAAAAGAATTGATGAGACTGAGAATACAGTTTTTTCATATAGATATGAGTGGAATGAGGAGAAAAGCTCTCTTTTTAAAAATATTACATGGTTAGATTATAAAAAACAGTGCGTGGAAAATTCTATGAACTGTAAATATGTAGTACAAACCGATATTGCAGATTTTTATCCTCGAATTAATCATCACAAGTTAGAAAATGAACTAAAACGTATAGATAATGAATCAAGTGATACAGCAAATAGAATAATGAAAGTACTATCAAGTCTTACTAAGACAATATCTTATGGTCTCCCTGTTGGTGGTCCCGCTTCTAGAATCCTAGCTGAGCTAGCATTGAGACACGTTGATGAACATCTTATAAGCAATAATATAAAGTTTTGTCGATATGTTGATGACTATACAATTTTTTGTGATTCTGAGTCTGAAGCATATAAACAAATTTTATTTTTAACACAGAAGCTTGCAAATGATCAGTTGAGTTTACAGAAGACTAAAACGAAGATAATGCCTTCAGATGAATTTTTAGATATTCATAAATCTCTTAGTCCGTCAGCTCAAGATGATTCAACTGATGAACAAAAACTACTGAATATTTCAATTAGATTTGACCCCTACTCAAATACATCTCAAGAAGATTATGAGTCTACAAAAAGTGCTATTTCAGAAATAGATATTATTGGTATTTTGTCTAAAGAGATCAATAAAACAAGAGTTGATCAAATTGTTACCAAACAAGCGATTGGTGCAATTAAAGTTTTAGATACTGCAAAACAGTTAGAAGCAGTTAAGGTTCTTCTTGATGAAAAAAATCTGGTTACTTTAACACCAGTATTTACAACTATACTTCGTGCCTTTAGAGGTATCTATGATAATTTACCGGAGGAAGGGCAGCAGAAGATAGATGACACATTGTTAAATCTTTTCGATAATGACCATTATCTGATAAGGGTTAATTTAAATATAAGTTATATGATACAGTTGTTATCGATAAATAAGTCACAGAAAAAAATTAGGTTCTTTACTAGAAAGTTTGAATCAAGCAAAGATCAATTTATAAAAAGACAGATAATTATAGCGATGTCTAACTGGAATTGTGACTATTGGCTATCTGATAGAAAAAGCGATTTCAATAGTAGTTCGGTATGGGAAAGAAGAGCTATTATTTATTCATCATATTATCTAAATGATGAAGGTAATCACTGGAGAAGAAGTAATAGAAAAAGCTTTACAAGCCAAGAAAATCTTTTAAAAGATTGGTTTTCAGAAAGAAAACAGTCACAAAAAAAGGTTTTATCATGATTAGCGAAAGGACTATATCTGAAAAATTTACTTCTATATGGAAGCTGAGCTTTCCATTTTTAAACTCAAACTTTATGCGGGTTTTTAATGAAAGTCAGGTTTATAAGTTTGAGCAGTCAGAAGTTGATATGCCAAATGATGTTAGATACGATCTAGTAGCTGAAAGTGCCTTTAATATTGTAGCGAAAGCTTATAATAATTGTTCGGTTGATGATATTGTCTCTGATATTGAGATGCTAAATAGTATTGTGAAACAGACTGCCGAATCTATATGGTTATTTACTAAATATAATAAAGACGAGCTAATTTTAAACGAAAGTGAAATAGAACAAGTTATTCAGCTATCCAATAATTTTTTAGGTTTTATAGCTAGTCACAACGCAACTACTGTTAACTTTAAACCTTCTTTAAAAGGTTTTGGTTTTATTCCAGATTTGGAAGGAGATGTATCAATTGATGATATATTATATGAAGTTAAAACAGTGAAGCGTAACTTTAAAACCAGTGATTTGAAGCAGTTAAGTATATATTTAGCTTTACGACAAGTTGATGATAATCACAAAAGCTGGGAGTATGCAGGTTTATATAATCCAAGGACAGGAGCATATAGTAAATTTAAAGTAAGTTCTTTCATTTCTAGTGTAACGGGAGGCAAAACACCTAACGAAGCTTTCAGTGATTTTCTAGATACCTTAATTAGAGATATGCAAGTTGATAGTAAGTTTTAATAACTCTTATTTGAGTTAAGTGTCTGCTAGAAGAGTGTTTTAATTCTAATAATAGCAAATAAGAAAATCCCTGTTAGGGGATTTTCTTTGCGGAGCAAAAATGGAGCACAGACTTTTAAAGTTAACTATACAACTTAAACCATCGCTCGAACCCGCGCCATAATCCCACGTCCAATCACCAGTTTCACATAAATAATGGCAATGGCAAACAGCAAGACAACTAACGCTGCACCGCCAATAGCTAGACTCGTCCAAGGCACACTAAACTGTAGATTAAACCATTGCGTGATAGCAGCCCATGCACCAACGCTGGCGATGACAACGGCAAAGGTCGCCGCGCTAATACCAAGCACACCCAGCTCTAAAATATTGAGCATATACAGGTCGCGCTTTTGCATACCGAGCAGTCTAAATGATGCGCTGTCCTTCATACGATCTTGCGAAGTAGACAGCAGCGAGCTGATCAGCACCATGACCCCAGTGAGTAGGGCAAGCAAAGTGAACACATAGACCAAGCGGCTCATTTGTACTACCAACTCTTGGATTTGCTTGGCGATAGCCGTCCCATCAATCGTAGTGACAGCAGGGAACTCGCGTACCAGTTTGCCTTGTAGTTCTGGAATGTCATTCTCTGAAACGTGCGCAGTAGCAAACTGAATCTGCGGGGCAGCAGACAGTACAGACGGCTCAAATAAGAAGTAAAAATACGGGCTTGGGCCACGCTCATAGCGCGTGCGAATACTGGTGATCTGCCCGATAATTTCGATACCTTGAATGTTAAAGCGCACCTGATCGCCCATACCGACATTGAGCATACCTGCAGCAGTGTCCAAGATAGACAAGGGTTTGATTTGCTCATTTGTCGCATCGATAGGCGTATACAGTGCATCATCCGTGAGTGAGTCAACGATGTATTCAGTATCCATGACCGTATCTGCGTAG
Organism: Psychrobacter cibarius; assembly: GCA_030686115.1. Lineage (NCBI taxonomy): Bacteria > Pseudomonadati > Pseudomonadota > Gammaproteobacteria > Moraxellales > Moraxellaceae > Psychrobacter > Psychrobacter cibarius. The sequence goes on along the minus strand of CP131612.1, from coordinate 3,351,285 downwards.
CTCAAATTAAAGACACGCGTGGGATCATCAAACCCATCAGCAGGCTCGATATCTTTTGCCAGTACGTCATTGGCCGTCTCCACACGGGCACGAATGACGGGATAATAAGTGACGGGCGCCTCAATGATCGCATCAATATCGTCATGTTGATCGCTCTGCACATCCAGCAAGAATAAGTTAGGCGCATCTTCAGGATAGGCATTGATAAACTGCGCATTGATACTGTGATTGAGTGTGGTGATGAGCGTCAGCACCGCCACCGATAGCGATAAGGTGACAAAGAATAATGCTGATTGGTTGCCTTTACGCGCAAGGTTATGAATGGCGATACGCTGCATCCAACTAACTTTGGTATTGCTTGCCAACTTGTTAAGCAGCCAGATCCACCCACGCGCCAATAGCCAAAATATCGCTACAAAGCCAATCAAGCCACCCAATAACTGCGCCCCTAATGACAGCGAGCCCACTTCATAAGCAAAGAACGCATACAGCCCTGCCAGCACCAAGCCATACCACAGTAGCGGCACGCGTCGGTACCAAGGTAAATTTTGCGTTTGCGTGCTTGCCCCTTGATTGAGTAGGGTAGCGGGTTTAGTCGTGTTAAGTGCGCTTAGACCACGCTGCGCAATCAGCAACGTCAGGACTAGAGCAATCACAATGGTCTTGATCGCACTGATTGGATTGATGGCGAGACCAACATCGGCAGGCAAGATAGCCACCAGATACGGCTGACCAATTTTAAGCAAACCTAGACTCAGTATAATCGCGGCGACACAAGCAATGGCAGTGGTGACGATAAGCAGTTGATAGTAGCTGCGCTTGAGTGAGCCAAGCGGTTCACCTAATGCCAAACGAATGGCATTATTAGACTGCTGCTTAGTGACAAACGCGCTAATGACGCCATACATGGCGACCGTAGAAAGTAGTAATACCGCGATGACCAGTAACTTTAAAAACATCAATACATTGTCAGAGATACGCGAGACCGAAGTATCTGCGGACTCTGCGTCAGAGAGCTCGATATCAGGGTAATTGGTCAGGATATCTGTAAGCGCATCACGCTGCGTGGTTATCAACTCTGGATCGCCTGCCATCTCGATACGATAGTTTATTCGGCTACGTTGACCCAATAGATTGGTCGCTGCGAGTGAGTCTTGATGCATTAAGACACGCCCACCAAACCCAAAGGTGGTCAGCGGGCGATCAGGTTCTTTGGTCAGTACATCACTTATTGTGAACTGCGCATCACCAATGGTAATGCGGTCACCGACATTGGCCTGTAGACTACTGAGCACTTCTGGCGCGACGATGACACTGTCAGAGGTTAGCTGCTCCCACAGCGGCTGTCCTGAGGCAAGCTCCGCTGTACCGTATAAGGGATAAGACGGCGAGACCGCTTTAATGCTGGCAAGCAAGGTTTGCTCATCATTGACCAGCATGGCGCTAAACTGATAGTCATACACCGTCTGCGTATCGGGGATTGTTTCTACCTGCGTCAATACTTCGCTTGGCCAGTCTTGCTTACTGTTTAGGATTAGATCCCCACCAACGAGCGCGCGCTGATTGTCATTGATATAGCGATCGACAGATTGCTGCACCGAGTCGAGGGTCAAATAAGTGGCAAGCGATAGGGTTAATGTCAGCAGAAACAACACGGGATATACCCAACGCTGCCACCAGCTACGACTGAGTGCTTGGGAACCCAGTGTTTGAAAACCTAAGGTACTAAATAGTTGATTAAGGATACCGCTAGGATAGCTTGACGCTTGACGCATACAGGTATCAGTCTTTTTTGTATCAGCTGGTGGTTTATTGTCTGTGGGCTTACGATTCATTAAGATACAATCCAGTTATTCATGTAGGTACAATTCGACCATTATGCATGGTGATGACACGATCTGCCATCTCGGCAAGTGCAGGGTCATGGGTCACAACGACCAATGCCGAACCGACTTTTTGTCTTAAATCTAACAATAGCTGCATGACTTGATCGGCATTTTGCTCATCTAAGTTGCCCGTTGGCTCATCCGCAAACACAATCTTTGGATGCGACACCAGCGCTCGTGCCACAGCCGTACGCTGCTGCTCACCGCCCGATAGTTGATTGGGTAAGCTATGACGGCGATGACCCAAATCAACGGCATCAATAAGCTCGTCTACTCGTGCTGGGTTTGGTCGTCTGGCAATATCAAGTGGAAAGGCAATGTTTTCAGCGACTGTCAAGGTTGGCAGTAGATGAAATGACTGAAAAACAAAACCCATATCCTGCTGACGAATGACGGCTAGCGCATCTTCGTCAAGGCTACTAAGCATTTGACCCGCCAGTGACACTGTACCGCTATCAGGATAATCTAATGCTGCGAGCAACCCTAATAAGGTAGATTTGCCTGAGCCTGATTTGCCCATAATGACCACAAACTCGCCAGCGTTGACATAGATATCTACGTCTTTAATGATTGATAGGGTTTGCTCGCCGACTTGCACCGTTTTGTTTAATTGTGAGGCGGTCAGTAGAGTTTCCGTTTTAACGCTTACTTGTGGCGTTGAAACGGCAATCGAAGGTGATGATGTCATTACAGTGTCTCGTTAAGTAGTCTCATTTATCGTATTTTTTGTCGTATCGTCTTGAGCATTTTCAGTTGCATTGTCTGCATCGGCTATTTTTAGCGCTTCTAGTTTAGGCGCTAGAATAGGCAGGATATTGTCATTAACGATAATTGCGTAGCCCTCTTTGGTCGGATGAATGGCATCCGCTTGGTTGAGTTTAGGGTCACCGCCCACACCATCCAAGAAGAACGGAATAAGCGTCACGTTCATGTCTTTCGCCACTCTTGGATATATCGCGGCAAATGATTTTACATAATCAGAGCCAAGGTTGTCATAGATCTGCATGCCGCCCAAAATGACGATACTGCCATTATCCTGTAGACGTTTGACCGCGGTACGAATATTGGCTTCAACTGTCGATACATCGATACCGCGTATGGCATCGTTAGCACCAATGGTCAAAATCGTCACATCAGGCTTAGTCTGCAACACCCAGTCTAAGCGATTGACCAATCCCGTGCTGGTTTCACCGCTCAATCCTGAATTGACCACTTTGGCATTGTCGTAACCCATTGCTTGCAGACGATCTTCTAACTGAGCAGGATAGTTATCATCTTTGTCCACCCCAAGACCTTCTGTCAGGGAGTCGCCCAATGCCAAGATCGTTAATGGCGCTTGCTGTGCAGTGGATGTTGCCGGTTGCTCAGATTTTGTCGTTTGAGGTTCGGCAGTTTGAGTGCTATTTTGCATGCCGTTATCGGTGGTAGGTTCAGATGGTTTTTGGCAACCACCGAGCGCCATTACGGTTGTTAAAACAGCCAATGTTGGTAAGTGTCGAGCGAAACGAATGGATAAATTTATCATGATTATTCTGTCCTATAAGCAATCAAACCAGTGTAGCAAAATAAGACAGACACCAATATTATCCTAAGGTTACTGTAGTTTTTGATATTAAAGCTTTTTGCCATCGACCATCACTGGACGACTCACTACCCAAGCAATGACGACGTTGATAACCATCAAAATGAGCATAATGAATAGCGGTAAATCCCAGCTGCCAGTCGCTTCATGTAGCCAACCTGTCCCTAAGGGACCAAAAAATGCAATCAAATAACCGACGAATTGCGCCATACCCGACAGCTCACTAGATTGGTTGGTCGTATAAGTACGTAAGGAGAACAGCATCATACTCAAGGTAAAAATAGCGGAGCAGCCAATGCCCATCAGACCTGACCACAACCACGCGAGGTCGGTAGATAAATAATTAATTCCTAAAATACCAATAACATTCAGCACCGCTGCAAACACCGCCAGCGCCTGAATAGGGCGGCCGCGATTGATCAGCCACGTCAGGCTCAAAATAGAGACTGGCGCCATAAACTGAAACACTGAAGCCATTTGTCCTGCTTGCACTGCAGATAGCCCTTTGCTGACCCAAATGGATGGCAAAAAACTGGCAACGGTATAAAATAACAGTGATTGCAGCCCCATAAATACCGCAATTTGCCAAGCAAAAGGCGTACGCCACATGGAGATGTCAGAAGATCCAGAGGTAGGTGGCACAATGGCTTGATGACTAGAGGAACCAAGCCGCAACCGTAAAAATATCCAAATAACGATCGCAAAAATACCCAATAGCGACCACCCACCCAGTGCCCATTGCCAGCCCACTTGCTCAGATAATGGCAGTACAACTCCGGCGACGATGCCTGCCGTAACCGTCATCGTTAGACTAAATAGCCCTGTTATGAGTGGAATATGCTGGGGCGTACGCTGTTTAATAACAGGGGCAGCTAAGGTATTCGCAAAACCGATAGCCAAGGTCAACAATAACGTACCAATCAAAAACCCAGACCAAGTGGGAATAACGGTACGAATCATCATACCAATCGTTAATAACGCAATCATCGCAATGAGCGTATTCTCAAGCCCAAAACGCTTACCAATGGCTGGCGCGATCAGTGCGCCCACTGCAAAAGTCAGCATGGGCACTGCTCCTAGCCAACCAATCTGCGTCTCAGAGATATTGAGGGCATCTTGTACGACAGGGGCAATAGAGCCGAGAGCAACAATAGGCGCACGCATATTGGTGGCGAGCAAAATCATGGCACATAAGATGAGCCAAAAAGTGAAGCGTGAGGAGGGCAGCTCAAACGGTGATGGCGTATCTGAATGAGACTGTAATGGCACATCAGGTGGCAAATCAGTAGAGGTAGACATAGCAGCACGACTATTAGAATAAGAAAAAGGACACGTCATTAAACAGCGCCGAAGCATCGTCGCTTGTAAATAACACCAAAGAAAACGCACCTAGACGGTGACTAAAATCATTAATTAGAATCGTAAATTAGAACTAGAGATTACTTGCAGAATACAAGATATATGAGTAATCATTTTGAAAGCGCGCTTATCTTCAATCGCCTATCAACTGGATACGGTATTAGATTTATTCAGTCTACTATTATTAACAGGCCTTGCACGTGCCGTATTTATATCCAAAATATCTTGAAGCGATGCTAACTAGATACGTCGCGGCTGGCACAACTAAAAATAGCGCCAGTCCCTTGCAAAGGACTAGACGCTATTATAAGAACAGATGTTAGGTAAATACTACCAGCGTATGGTAACAAACGCGGTATTTATAAAATTTAGTTTATACAGGTTTGCCTAGCTGAGCGGCTTTAAGGGCGTTTTCTTGCTGTTCTGCCACGATTGAATCACACTTATTGGGATCATTTCCACAAAACGAGCAATTTTCATCACCCATTAGTTTAGCAACGCCGCCACAAGATCCTCTAAGCGGCTTCTTTTTGACCATATAACCGATACCCATAAAGATAAAGAACAGGACGAATACGGTAAAGGTAATGGCAAGCATGGGAAGCAATTGACTAAGCATAGAGGAAACCTCGATTTTTAAAAATAGTGTGGCTATTTACTAGGGTAATACCTTAATAGTATAGCAAAACCAGTATAGCAAATTTTTGTATGGCTCGTTGATGGTTATCGAGCCGTTTACAGTATTGCGACTAAGTTCTATTGCCACCAAGTTCTAAGGCTGTTTGTCAGCACGTAATGCTTGCATCGCTGGTGTTTGTACCACTTGCCACTGGTCAGTATTCTTATCAGAATCCGTCGCCTTTGCCTCATCAGCTAAGACAACAAACAAGGCAGCTATATCTTGTGCTTTGGCTGTTGCAAGGGCTTTTTTATAAGGCATTGCAGTGAGGGCGGTTGCCCACGCATCTGCTAGTGCGACTGAGTCTGCTGCAACGGTTACCGATGGTGCGCCGCCCGCGATAGGCTTGCCAGTGGTTGGATCAATCGTATGACTGTAGCGCTGACCGTCGAATATGACGGAATTACGATAGTTGCCAGAAGTTGCCAAATACATCTGATTATCGGTATTGATGGGTTGACGAATCGCTGATATTGTTTGACGCTCGCTGACCGTACTGTCCTCAATAGGCGCATCAATCGCAATTTGCCACGGCTGCTGTTGGTTATTGACCCCAGAGGTTGCAATTTCACCCCCTATCTCTACCATGTAGTTGCGAATTTGATAGTCATCTCTGAGCACATCGGCGATTACATCGACGCCATAACCTTTAGCAACTGCTGAGAAATCAAGCCCGACCCCGTCTTTGGTTTTATAAATGCTCTGCTCTTTTTGTACAATGCTCTCAAAATCTACCAAGGCTTTTGCTTGAGCAATCTCAAGTGCTGTCGGTGGACTTTGCAAGCGCTCAACGGTCATGGTGCTACCAAAGCCCCAAGTCTCTACCAATGGCATGACGGTAGGATCAAAGGCGCCACCAGATTGCTGATAGACGATTCGTGACACATCAAGCACGTGAGCAAAATCTGCATCGATAGTGAGAGGGATGTCTTTACTTAACTGGTTGAACTTAGAGATAGTAGAGTCTGCTTGATAGGTAGACATACTGTCATTGATTTGCTGCAAGCGCTTATCAATCGACGCTTGGATGGCAGCTTCATCTGCATCCGCAGGTAGCTGATAACTGATATGGTAGCTCGTTCCCATGGTCTCACCGCTGAGATAATCATAATCTGGCGTTTGCTGGCAAGCACTAAGACTGAATACAGCACTGATAGCCATAACGGGCAATAAGGTGGTTTTCATCGATTTGTTAGACAATGAGAGTGGGGCTAATTTTTGCATTATTGGTTTTCTCATATTAATCATAATGGCTTTTATGGCAAAAGGGTGAGTGGCACGTTCTATTAGCGTGGCCCATTTTACACCCCTTGTCACCCATAACGCCAATCATCGACTTAAGACCTAGTGGCTTAAACGACTAGATTTATTTTACTTTTGATTCACGGATGAGCTTATATAGTTTTGGCGGCGATAGGCGATTGACCGTGGTCGCCAGCTTTTCTTTATTACCTGCCACGATGATATATTCTTCACCCTTAATCAGGGCTTTTATGACCTGTTTAGCAAAGGTAGCTGCGGTTAATCCTTTATTGGTCGCCTCGTCCATCGTTCCTTGCGCGCTACCGTCACCAGTCAAGGCATTAATAGAAATACTGGTTTGAATAAATCCAGGGAATACCGTTGCCACCTCTATGCCTTGCTCGTACAGTTCCGCACGCAGACTGTTTGCCCACATATGAAGTGCGGCTTTGGCTGCTCCATAAGCGCCGCGATATTGTGTGCCTAATAAACCTGCAACACTGGATACCATGACAATTTTGCCGCCACCTTGCGCGATCATATTGGGCAATACCAGTCTAGTAAGACGTGTCTGCGCAAAATAATCTATCTCCATAATTTGGCGCTCAACTTCTTCAGTGGTTTCCATAATAAGCGAGCGTTGACTGATGCCAGCATTATTAATAAGCCAATCAATTTTTCCAGCTTGAGCTTTAGCTGTCTTATACGCGTCTTTTGCTTGTTTGGCATCGGTGATATCAAAAGGGATGATGAAATGATTTTTGCTGTTTTTACAGCGGTTTTTGACTGCTACTAATTTTGCCTCATCACGTCCACTTAAAATAATGGTGGCACCACGTTTGGCAAAGGCGATAGATAATGCTGCGCCGATACCACTAGAAGCACCAGTAATCCAAATGGTCAAATCTTTAATGTTGGTTTTCATAAGAATCCTTTCTTAAGGCAATAAACAATTAATAATATAGTAGAGGGCAGGTGGTCTGCTATTTAGATTTGTAGGCTTATTATGCAAGGGTTACATTTAGTCAGAGCCAAAAAAAGAGCCTCGGTTGAGACTCTCTTTCATTTATCGTTTCAAATATCTTTTTTTACTCAATGACCCACTTAACCACCGAAGTCATCAAGCATGATGTTTTCATCTTCCACGCCTAAGCTGTGTAGCATGTCGATGACCGCCGCATTCATCATCGGTGGCCCACACATGTAGTATTCACAGTCTTCTGGGTTTGGATGGTTTTTCAGATAATTTTCAAGTAGTACATTATGGATAAAGCCGGTTGGACCTTCCCAATTGTCTTCTGGTAATGGATCAGACAAAGCCACATGCCACTCAAAGTTATCAAACTCTTCTGCTAGTTGATCATAATCTTCAACATAGAACATCTCACGAATAGAGCGTGCACCATACCAAAAGCTGATTTTACGCTTAGTATGTAAGCGTTTAAGCTGATCGAAGATGTGCGAGCGCATCGGTGCCATACCAGCACCACCACCAACGAAAATCATTTCAGCTTCAGTTTCTTTCGCAAAGAATTCACCATAAGGACCTGAAACCGTAACTTTATCGCCAGGTACTAGGCTAAATACCCATGAGGACATTTTGCCTGGTGGAATACCGTCAGGACCGCGTGGCGGTGGACTAGCGATACGAATATTAAACTTAATAAGGCCTTTTTCTTCAGGGTAGTTGGCCATCGAGTAAGCACGAATAACTGGCTCATCAACTTTTGAGACATAGTTGAAAATACCAAATTTTTCCCAGTCTTCGCGGTATTCTTCGTCAATGATAAAGTCTTTATAATGCACTTCATGCGGTGGCGCCTCTAACTGCACATAACCACCAGCACGGAAGTTCACTTCTTCGCCATCTGGAATCTTAAGGACTAGCTCTTTAATAAAGGTAGCAACGTTGTCATTAGAGAGAACTTCACATTCCCACTTTTGTACATCGAAAAACTCAGGGTCAATCTCGATTTTCATGTCTTGCTTAACGGCTACCTGACAAGCCAAACGCATGTGATTGCGAATTTCGCCTTGAGTAAAATAGCCTTCTTCGGTGGGCAAGATAGAGCCGCCCCCTTCAATAACGCGGCAACGACACTGCGCACAAGTACCACCGCCACCACAGGCTGAAGATAAGAAAATACCTTCGCTTGCAAGGGTTTGTAGTAATTTACCGCCTGCTGGGGTCACGACGTCATTATCGGGATTATCATTGATATGGATGGTAACATCGCCTGAACTGACCAGTCTTGAGCGCGCCGCCAAAATAATGGCAACGAGGCCCATGATGATCAAGGTAAACATAGCAACGCCACCAATCGCCGTAGCGTAATCCATGGTAGGTATCCTTAATCTATGGAGTAGGGGTGCGAAAAGACGTCATTGCGTGTTTCCTGAACCCCTACCGAATAAATGAATTAAATAGGTCAAATCGCTAAATAGGCTGTTAAGCTTAGCGGTCTAAATTGACATACCGCCGAAAGACATAAAGCCAAGTGACATTAGACCAACTGTGATAAAGGTAATACCAAGACCACGCAGCGGTGCTGGAATGTCTGAGTATTTTAACTTTTCACGGATACCGGCCAATGCGGTAATCGCCAATGCCCAACCGAAGCCTGCGCCCACACCATATACGACAGATTCGCCGAAATTATAGTCACGCTCAACCATAAACAGTACACCACCTAAGATGGCACAGTTTACAGTGATGAGTGGCAAGAACACCCCAAGGGCGTTATACAAACTAGGGACGAACTTATCGAGGAACATCTCTAGAATCTGTACGGTCGCAGCAATCAAGCCGATATAACTGAGCAAGCCCAAAAAGCTTAAGTCGACATCAGGGAAACCTGCCCATGCCAGCGCACCATCTTTTAGAATGAACTGAAAGAGTAAGTTGTTTAGCGGTACGGTAATCGCCATCACGACGACCACGGCAACACCCAGACCAATAGCGGTTGAAACCTTCTTTGATACGGCCAAGAAAGTACACATACCTAAGAAATAGGCCAGCGCCATATTCTCAATAAAGACTGAGGTTATAAATAAACTAACATAATGTCCCATTAGTGACCGCCTCCATGTGCCATGCCTTTAGACTGCGGCTTCATTACAAATTCAGCGTCTTCAACCTGCTCAGGTTTCCAGATACGGATAATGGCAATGAACAAACCAATAATAAAGAATGCTGACGGTGGCAACAGTAATAGACCGTTCGGAATATACCAACCGCCATCAGTGACAGGCTGTAGGATGGTGATACCAAACCACGTACCTGAGCCAAGTAGCTCACGGATAGTCGCGACAAACAGCAAAACCGCAGAATAGCCAAGACCATTACCAATACCATCTAAAAAGCTTGGCACTGGTGGATTGCTCATGGCAAATGCTTCGGCACGACCCATCACGATACAGTTGGTGATAATCAAACCAACGAAGACCGACAAGCCTTTACTCACATCATAAGCAACGGCTTTTAGCACCTGATCGACCAAGATAACCAATGAGGCAATAATAGTCATCTGTACGATAATACGAATACTTGATGGAATCTGTTTACGAATGATCGAGATAAAGAAGCTTGAAAACGCCGTGACTAAGGTCAACGCCACACACATTACCATGGCATTGGCCATGCTTGTGGTGACAGCCAGCGCCGAACAGATACCAAGGATCTGTAGGGCAATGGGGTTATTATCAAAAATAGGCGAGGTTAAAATACTTTTAGTGTCAGCCATGTTATGCCTCCTTGCCGTTTGCTACTGGTCGCTTGGCTGCCAGTTCGGTTTCAGGTTGAGCGCTCAGCGTTGATTGCGTAGCTTGTGTATCTGCCGCATTATCAATTGCTTGACCACTCTCTTTACGTAGCGTATCTAAATAAGGCTTATAACCTTGCTCACCCAACCAAAACTGAATCATGTTACTGACACCGCGACCGGTCAAGGTTGCACCACTGATACCATCGACCCAGTTCTCTTTCGGTGTACCCGCTTTGGTCACACCCGTGGCAACATTACCATTTTCGTCATATGAGTGGATACCGCTCCACTTCGCACGCCACTCTGGCTCTTCGATACGAGCACCCAGACCTGGGGTTTCTTTATGCTCATAAAAGCTGATGCCTTTGATGGTATTCATATCGCTTTCAAGGGTTAAGAAACCATAGATAGTGCCCCATAGTCCATAGCCTTGAATCGGCAAAACAACCATTTCAGGTTTGCCTGCGTCATCTTTTTTAACATAGACTTTGGCATATTTAGGCTTGCGACCAATACCAGCAGGGTCATTGTTGCCTAAATCTTCACTCAGTGCTTTATTCTTAGTCGCTTGGCTTGCGTCATAAGCATTACGATCAGGGATGCCAGCGGCTTTTAGAGCTTCATCATCAACGTAGCTGCCTTTACTTAAGTCAATAATTTCGACATCGAAATCTTTAAAACGTTCAGCAACATCATCTGCTGTATCAGACTCGGCATCGTACATGCCAGCGGCAACCAAGATGTTTTTGTTACGGTCTAAGCGTGCGTTTTCAATTTGAGCAGGTTTTAGACCAACCGCTACTGCTGAAACTAAGACGGAACACACCAAGCATAGCGTCAATGCCACACTGATGGTTTTCGCATTATTACTTTTGGGCTTGGACATAACGAACCCTCCGAGCTGTTTGGCGTTTGATGTTTGCTTGGGTCACAAAGTAATCAAACAATGGAGCAAATAAGTTGGCGAATAAAATAGCCAGCATGATGCCTTCTGGGAAAGCTGGGTTCACGACGCGAATCAATACCGTCATAAAACCAATCAAGATACCATAAGCCCAGCGGCCTTTATTGGTATGCGCAGCTGATACAGGATCGGTTGCCATGAACACGGCACCAAAGGCGAAGCCACCGATAACTAAGTGCCAATAAAACGGCAGGTTCATCATCATATTGTCTTCAGAACCAATCATATTAAAGACAAGAGAAGTAGCAATCAGACCTACCACACAACCTGCCATAATACGCCATGAAGCAATACGCGTCCAAAGCAGAACGACGGCACCCATTAGGATAGCCAGTGTTGATACTTCACCGATACTGCCTTGCATATTACCTAAGAACGCATCACCCCAAGTGATGGCATTACCATAGACGTCGACGAAGTCCTGAGGAACTACGCCTAACGCGGCAAGACCAAGTGGCGTCGCACCAGAGAAACCATCAACGGCAGTCCATACTGAGTCACCAGACATATAAGCAGGGTAAGCAAAGTATAAGAATGCGCGACCCGATAGGGCAGGGTTCAGGAAGTTTTTACCCGTACCACCGAACACTTCTTTTGCGACTACGACACCAAAGATAATACCGAGGGCAACTTGCCATAAAGGAATATCTGGTGGTAAACAAAGCGCAAACAGCACTGAGGTCACAAAGAAACCTTCGTTGACTTCATGACCGCGCACTACGGCAAAGATAATCTCACAGAGAATACCGACCGCAAAAGTGACGATATAAATCGGTAAAAATTGCATCGCCCCGTAAACGAAGCTTGCCCAGATACTGTCTGGGTTATAGCCTGCCATACTGGTGATAACAGTACGCCAGCCTTCAGGCTGCAAACCAAGCGTTGCAATCGCCGTTAGTGCTTGATGACCGATGTTGTACATACCCCAAAACATGGCTGGGAAAGTACATAACCATACGGTAATCATAATACGCTTTAGGTCGATACCGTCGCGTACGTGTGATGCTGAGTATGTGGTTGAGCTTGGTTGACGCAAAAACGTATCAAACATCTCAAAGATAGCATAGTATTTTTCGTGTTTGCCACCCTTGGTGAAAGACGGCTCCATACGATCGAACATATTGTGTAAAAATTTCATCGTGGTTAGCCCTCCAGCTCAATGCGCGTCAAGTTATCACGCAAAATATCACCGAATTCATATTTGCCAGGAGATACGAAGGTGCATAATGCTAAATCTTCTTCGTCCAATTCGAGCACGCCCAAATCTACGGCGCTAATCATGTCTTCGACAATTAATGCACGTAGTAACTGTGTCGGCAGATAATCTTGCGGCATGACCTCTTCATAAACCCCGATAGGTACCATCGCTCGCGGTGAACCATTACTCGTGGTCGTAAAGTTATATTTCTTATTACCAAAAAACTTAGAAATATAAATAGGCAGCTTAGAGAAGCGGTTGGTGCCGACACTTAGGAAATGGAACGCTGGACGTTCACGCCCTTCAGGCAGCACACTGATTTGATTATGAAAGCGACCAAGATAAGCCGTATTGCCAAATACTTTGCGACCTGACAACACCGAACCAGAAATAATACGGTTCTCGCCAGCCGCCAGCTGTCCTTTGGTCAGAGCAGCGATATCAGCACCGCGCTCAGTAGCGACCAAACGTGGCTTGGTGACCGCAGGACCCGCCAAACTAATGATACGGCGCGTATATAAGCGACCGCTGGTGAATAGCTTACCAATCGCAATCACGTCTTGATAGCCAATCGTCCATACGGTCACGCCGCGCATGATTGGGTGCAAAAAGTGAATGTGCGTGCCAGCCAGACCAGCAGGATGCTTACCAGCAAAGCTATGATACTCAGTGACATTATTAGCCGCCGTTTTGGCAACTGGCGTCAACTGGGCATCACCGTGATGGCAAACAAAGGTCTTGGGGCTGAGTGTCGATAAGACAGCAAGTCCGTCATTGAACGCTTGCAACTGATCGTTAATCAGCAGCATTGGGTCAAATGCTAATGGATTGGTATCCATAGCGGTGACAAAAATAGCATGAGGACGGGCACCGATTTCTGGCGCACGGCTATAAGGGCGCGTGCGAAACGCGGTCCATTCGCCAGAGGCAAGCAGTTGGGTTTCAACAACTTCAGCGTCTAGGTCAGCAAGTTGCTGGGAGTCATAGCGCTCGAAGTCTACTTCTTCACCGTTTGGGTCGACCGCAATCACAAGGCTCTCAAACACACGTCGCTCACCGCGTTTAATCGCGACGACTTTACCAGCAGCAGGGGCAGTATAGATAACGCCAACTCGTTTTTTGTCTTCAAAAACGGGCTGACCCTTTGCTACGATATCACCTTCTTTGACATTCATCGTGGGCTTCATGCCCACATAATCATAGCCAATAACGGCGACATGTGTCGGTTGGTGCTCAGATATCTCGCGGGATGATTCACCGGTGATGGGCAAATCCAAACCTTTTTTGATGGTAATCATAAGCGAAAACTTAGTCCATAGTCTAAAACGATACCAGACGTCCTGTTTGGTATATCGGTAGCATGAACATCTGCGTCATTCAATAAAGCCCCCACGTCTCTCTTCCTATAGTAGGATAGTGACAAAGGATCTCTAAAAATAACGCATGATCATAACTACTAGTAAGAGTATTAACGCTGACCTTAGACTCCTTAACAACACGTTAATGTCTTATTCGAATGACCAAAGTGGCGACTGGCTACCAAGGTGTATGTTAAAACCATCAAATCAAACACAATCGTTCAAGCCTTTAGCGAAAATGATTGTGTAGACAATAGCTCTATCATACGTTTCATTGAAAATTAAAGCTTGTAACACCAGCGCAATTGACCACCCTTATCGGTTTGGTATCTTGTTAATAGATACGCAATTAGATAAGAATGCAGCCAAAAGATGATCTATCGAAATAGATGATAAACTGGTTGACAGACAAACTAGCGAAGCCATTATTAAGTAGATTTCACTCACATCAATAAGCGGCTATACAGCTAGTAATGACTGTTCTAAAATAGTTAGCTAGTGATAGAGAGACGATAGAGACTATAAAAAAGAAAGAGGCGTCATTAGAGTTTAGTGCTGTAGAGTAGACTGTTTAGAGGCCACCAGTTGAAATTTCTAATATAACCCTTCTTAGCAATATGTCAGCCAACATCAAAAAGATGCACTTAGCTGCTGCTCGACTCATCCTGACCGCTATGCAACACTAAGCCATAAATGACTCAATAAAAAGCGCAGCGCATGGTTACTATCACATAGAAACAAATAAAAATTTACCTAGGATTATACGCTAAATTGACCTAAAATTGCCAGTCAGTAATTGAATTTATCTAATGTTGCCAGTGATTCAATGTATTAAAACTTATGGTTATGATTGACAGTTTTCTTATGGTCATTTCTATCTATCGAAGCGGATTTTGGGTCTATCATGGATAGCTTTTGATTCGTCTATATATTAAGTCACTTTTGACTGATGTTTTTATGCGTGTTTAGAGGGTGTTGAACGTTCAATACACCCTGATTTTTGAATTTACTTTTCTAAATATATTTATTGTTGTGCTTTATAAGGAATGCTATATGTGTGCTGTGCCTGTCATTATCCCGGCGATTGATTTAAAAGATGGTAAATGTGTCCGCTTAAAACAAGGCCGTATGGAGGATGATACGGTTTTTTCTGATGATCCAGTGGCCATGGCAGCACGCTGGGTAGAGGAAGGTGCACGTCGACTGCATTTGGTTGATTTGAATGGGGCATTTGACGGCGTACCCGTTCATAGACAAGTGGTGAATGACATTACGAAGGCGTATCCGAATCTGCCTATTCAGCTGGGCGGCGGTGTGCGCAATATGAACACCATTGAGCAATATATTACGGCTGGTTTGACTTATATCATCATTGGTACAAAAGCGGTCGAAGATCCTGAGTTTGTCGCAGAAGCTTGCCGCGAATTTCCGGGTCATATCATTGTAGGTATCGATGCTAAAGACGGCATGGTCGCGACTCATGGTTGGGCAAATGTGACCGATACCAAGGCGACCGAGCTTGCAAAGCGCTTTGCAGATGTCGGCGTATCGTCGATTGTCTACACCGATATCAACCGCGATGGCATGATGCAAGGCGTCAACGTTGAACAAACTGTCAGTTTAGCACGTGAAGGCGGCTTGCCTGTGATTGCTTCAGGCGGTGTAACCAATATGAAAGATATCGAACTGCTGAAACCTTATGGCGATTGTATTGAAGGTATCATTACTGGTCGCGCGATCTAT
Organism: Psychrobacter cibarius; assembly: GCA_030686115.1. NCBI lineage: Bacteria > Pseudomonadati > Pseudomonadota > Gammaproteobacteria > Moraxellales > Moraxellaceae > Psychrobacter > Psychrobacter cibarius. The sequence goes on along the minus strand of CP131612.1, from coordinate 3,335,510 downwards.
GAAGGCACGTTAAACTTGGGCGAGGCACAAGTTTATTTAGACAGTTAATGATTATTGAACATTCAGTAAAGAAAGATGAGTACGAAAATCTATAAAAAGCAAAGGATGCTTATGAACACTGACTTTGACCGTTCAACGATGTGCGATTTTATAAAAGCGTGCGGTCAAATGCTGTTGTTACTAAGCATCCTTTTTGCCTTTCCAGTGTATGCGGCTGGTGAAGAGGTGACTGGTATCACCTCTGCATTGGGGATAGATACAGCAGAAAACCCGGCAGCTGATAAACCTTTACTTGATGCGACCTCAGAAGAGGAAGCTTCAGCATCTCCAGTTGTCATACCTGAGCCAGCACCACCGCCCATAATCAGTGGTGAGAGCACCAATAATGCGCAAATCGAAACCACTCCTACTCCGCAAAAAGATAATGACATCCGTCAACGTATTCAGGGTATTTTTTCTGAAATAGAAGGTCTGCAGGCTATCAATGTCAGCGTTACGCAAGGTGTTGTCACCTTAACCGGAGAGACGCCGAACGAGAAAAAAGCGCAACAAGCCATTAATTTGACCAACCGTCTGACAGATGTGGTCACTGTCGAAGATCGAATTGATCGTACCCTTGATGTTCAAGACAATGTCACTACCGTTTATCAAGGTCTTAAAGCACAAGCCAAAAATCTGGTCAAAGCCTTGCCACTCCTATTGGTCGGCATTGTCCTATTTGCATTGGTGACATGGTTTGGTAGTTGGCTGTCTAATCGCAAAAAAATGTGGCAACGGCTCACGCCCAATCCGTTTGTCGCCGAATTGCTGTCACAAACCGTTAAAGTTATTTTTATTATTTTCGGTTTGATTCTTGCGCTGAGTTTGATAGGCGCCGAAACCATCTTAGGCACTTTGCTTGGCGGTGCAGGCGTTATCGGTATTGCCGTTGGTTTTGCGGTCAAAGACACTATTGAGAATTACATTGCCTCGCTCATGCTCAGTATTCGCCAACCATTTCGCGCACGTGATCATATTTTAATTAATAATCAAGAGGGGATCGTAGTACGGCTAACCTCACGTGCGACTATTCTGATGACTTTAGATGGTAACCAGTTGCGCATTCCCAATGCTGAAGTATTTAAAGCAACGATTTTAAATTACACCAAAAATCCAGAACGTCGATTTACCTTTGAATTAGGCGTTGATGCCAATGATGATCCATTAGCGGCTATCAAGGTCGGACTGGATGCGATACATACATTAGCATTCGTTTTAGATGAACCAAAAGCAGTGGCTGTCATTACCAATGTTGGCGACTCTAATATCATTTTGGAATTTCAAATTTGGGTGGACCAATCAGACACGGACTTCTCAAAAGCACGCAGTATTGCCATTCGTGAGACCAAGCATGCGTTAGAAAATGAAGGCTTCAGCTTGCCTGAACCGATTTATCGTTTGCGTTTTAATAGTAACTTAGAAAAAGCATTTGAGAATATGCAGGCTAACGCTAACACTGATAGTGCTAAGTCAGACATGACAATTACGCCCAAAGTGCCTGATAAAAACCAGAATGAAGATAATAGCGTTGATGATAAGGACAAAAAACAAGCAAAGGCTCGTGCCAAATTGATTTTACAAGGTCGCAATGCTGATGAGGTGCTTAACGCTCGTCCTGACGACAAACTCATGGAAAAAGTTGAACAGGAAATTGCAGAAAGCTCTGACGAGACTGATTTACTGAATAATAATAGCCCGCAAGAATAATTTGTAAAAATTTGCTAAAAACTAGGCATAAAAAATGCAACGAAACGTATATCTGATTATCATTCAAATACGAGACATTTTTTATGCAAATGAAACACTTGATTATATTCGCCCTAGTGGGCATGGTTGCGTTACTAGGTTTTAACCTCATTAATGGCAATCAACGTGAGAAAGATAGAGAAGTAGTCATAAGTGATGCAGGATCTGAGCAATCTCCCGATACAGTGTTACCAAATACTGATGATGTAGAAAGTGGCTCGGTAGATGTCGCGAGCCAGCCACTTGGCAAACAGCCTAAAGCCATTCTCGATAATGCTACCGCGAAAATAGATCAGGCGCAGGAAGCAGACAAGGAACGTCTAGACCAGATGAGTAATGCGCAATAATGATTTAAATAGTTGTTATAAAATACCACGCACAAAAAAGGCCAACGATGACGTTGGCCTTTTTATTATTTAAAGTGTTTACTAACACTAGCTTTTCTTACTTGCGCCTTTACTACGGCTGCCAGTCTTTTTAGCGGGGCTTCTTCTATCAGTACTTTTCTTATCAGTACTTTTTTTAGAAGGCGCGCTCTTCGTTTGATTCATTTCACTAGATTGCAATTTAGCTTTTAAATCAAAGTCAATTTGTAGCAGATCCATATTGACGCCAGCAACTTTCACTTTAACGCGATCGCCCAGTCCGAATAATGTCCCTTTGTCTTTACCGATCAGCTGTTGTTGCTGCTCATCGTAAACAAAGAAGTCATCACCAACATTAGAGATGTGAACCAAACCATCAATATATAAGTCAGTCAAGGTAACAAACAAACCGAAGCTTGTGACTGTAGTGACCACACCTTCGAACTCTTCACCAACATGATCTTTCATATAGTGACACTTGAGCCAAGACTCTACATAGCGTGAGGCTTTTTCGGCACGGCGCTCAGTATCTGAGGTTTGCGTACCAGCAGCTTCGAGAGAAAAGTCCATCACTGGCTGCTGAGTATTGGTCACTTTTGCTTTGATGGCACGATGCAGCATCAAATCAGGGTAACGACGAATCGGCGAGGTGAAGTGGCTATATTCGTCATAAGCTAGCCCAAAGTGACCGATATTGTCAGGTGCATAGTTTGCTTGCATCATTGAGCGCAACAGCATGCTGTGGATACTAATTGCATCGGGTCTGTCTTTGGTGGCTTCAATAATGCGCTGATAATCGGCTTGCGTTGGATTTTCTTCTGGGAAGCTTAAACCAAAGTTCTTTGCGTATTCGTGAATACGCATTGATTTTTCGCCATCAGGTTTGTCATGGTTACGATATAAGACAGGAAGCTCATGCTTGAGTGCAAAGTTCGCTGCACAAGTATTGGCCAGCAGCATACATTCTTCAATGAGTTTTTGAGCATCACCGCGAGTACGCGGTAGGATTGCTTCGATACCACCTTTCTCATTAAATTTAATGTATGTCTCAACTGTTTCAAACTCCATTGCATGACGCTCTTCACGCTTTTTAAGCAGTAGCTCATACAATTGATGTAAGGTATCGACAGATTTTTTGACGTCTTTATTACCCGTTAGTGAGGTAGGTACGCTCTTATCTTCTGGATTCTCAAGATAAGCGTTCACTTGATTATACGTTAAGCGTGCTTGTGAGTGCATGACAGCAGGATAGAACTCATAACCGGTCACTTTGCCTGCCCGCGATATTTTGATATCAGCTACCATACAAAGACGATCACGGTCAGGATTTAGTGAGCACAGACCATTAGAGAGTACTTCTGGCAACATTGGAATCACGCGATGTGGAAAGTATACGGACGTACCGCGCTCGTAGGCATCTTTATCAAGTGGCGAGTTTGGTGTGACGTAATAACTGACATCAGCAATCGCAACTAAGACACGATAGTTGCCACCAGAGCGTTTTTCAGCAAATACGGCATCATCAAAATCACGTGCATCTTCACCATCGATAGTCACCAGCGGCAAATCACGCAAATCTGTACGACCTTTTAAATCTTTTTCAGTCGGCTCTTGATAATCGTTGGCTTGCTTCAGTGCTGCTTCGCTAAAATCTGATGGGATATCATAATTAAGTAAGGTGGTCTCAATAATCAGTTCGCGATCATTGTCATCAGACAGTACTTCAGTGATTTTACCCGTCGCAAATTCATGCTGATTTGGCCAATCAATAACATCAACCTTAACAGGAGAGCCTTGCTTGGCATTCATCGCTTGTACATTTTCTTCAGTAACGGTAATCGGCTGGTGATTATTTGGACTACCAAGCTCGACACAGTAGCCGTCTTCATCACGCGCTAATGTACCAATGAAGTTATTTTGACGACGTTCAACGACATCGACGATACGTCCTTCTGTGCGCCCGCGATTGTCTGTCGATGTACCGACTGCATCTACAGTGTCACCGTTGAAAACCCAGCGCATTTGCTTTTCATGTAAAAACAAATCTGGCATATCGCTTAATAATACAAAGCCAAAGCCTTTAGGATGTGCAGACACTGTACCTCTGACGACATCTTGCTTGGTCACCGTGCGATAGCGATAAGGACGACCGTCGCGGTTTACTTGTCCATCACGTGCCATCGCTTTTAGGCGATTGCCTAAAGCGTCAAACTGGTCTGGGTCATCAATATTAAAGGCTTTTGCCAATTGTTGATGCGTGACTTCACCATGCTCATTAATCGTACTGAGTATCAGTTCGCGACTAGGGATAGGATTGTCATATCTTTTTGCCTCACTTGAGGCGTTTGGATCGTTCCAACTCATAAATTACCGTATCTATTTTTAAAATTATTAATAATGGCTATCTTAACACGAACGACGTTGCAATATCTTGCGTCAATTGTCTTAAGTGTATTTGGTAGCAGGAAGTGGCCACCTTTAATAGGCAACAACTATTAAAACAAATCAAATGTCGATATCGACTGTACTTGATCTATTGGTTATCTTTTTACTGTCTATCTCTTTCGACACTTCTAATACTGTTGTTTGGTTAGACTTATCCAAGTATTTCTGAGCCTTATCGACTTCAGTAGTCAAAGTATTGACCGTCTGTTTCATGTTCTCTAGCGCTTCAATTTTATAATTGCTAATCATATCCATCGTATCATAGACGTTATTGAAAGCGTTTTGCAATTTATCAAGCTCAATGCTGCTACTGGTCGCTTGCTCATGGATTTCACCTGACTGACGTTTTAGCATCGCTGAGGTCGATTCAATCAAGCTACTGGTGGTTTTATTTAAAGCAGTAATTTGATCAAGTACCAGTTTTTGATTGGTCATCGCTTGTGCAACCACGACCGCTGTACGTAGTGCAGATACGGTGGTTGTGGTGGCTCGATCAACACCTTTTATCAATTCTAAATTATTGCGGCGAATGGTATCGAGCGCTAAATAGCCTTGCACGTTCACGGCTAATTGGGTTAAAAAGTCGGTGTTTTTCTGACGCACATAAAACAACATCTCTTCTTTAATAATGCGTGCTTTTTCGGGATCGGTCGCTTCTATCGCATAAACCTTTTGTTCTAACTGCTCATCGATTTTTTTGCCGACATAAACGTATTGGCGTATGGATTGCATCAGCTCCCACATATTGACTTTTTCTTGCTCAATCATCGCATTGTCTTTGAGCAGCTCATCCTTACCATTATATAGACTGGTTACTACGGCGTTGATATGTGATTGTGCCGATTCATATTGACGGAAGTAATCCTGTACTTTATTGCCAAATGGGATGAGACCGAATAGCTTACGTGAGCTGGTCAGCTCTTTTTTACTGGGATCTAAATCTTCGACGATGCCGCGCAACTCAGTCAATGACTTGGCGATAGGAGAATTATCAAATAAGCTGTCATTTAAACTTTTGGCGGGTAAATCGAGCATACGATTAGACACTTGGGCTGATTCACGAATCTCTTTGGTACCGAGATTATGAATCGATTGCACATTTTGCTGAAATTCAGCGCTGTGTACAGAATTATTAATCACATGATCAACAAAGGCATCGACCTTGGCATCAAGCTCTGGGATTTGGCTGTCATCCAATTTGACCATTTGATCTGCTTCGCTTTTTTGTATTTCTCTCACAGGTTCAGGCGCGGTTAGGGAAATACTTGGCGTCGTTGCGTTTTCTGGTGGGGTCAATTCTTGCATGAAATTTCCTTCAATATTGGATAAAAGTAGTGTTTTTGTCAACGACTCTGATGGTCGTGATATACGTTATTTTTATACACTTACTAGAAATTTTTAATAAATGCTGATTAGCAAATATAAAACAGACCTTTAGATTACCGCGTAATCAAATGGTTGAGAAGGTAGGTTTTGTAAAATAGAGTCAGCCAATTATATCTGACTAAACATATTTAAAAGAGATATGTATCTATGCACATAATAAAAAACCATCAATATCCCGCAGTATATTGATGGTTAAGGTTATACATATCTATATTGACTAACAGCCATCTAATAAACAGATTACTTTTTCTTAGTTGGCCCAAGCAGCATACCCATCTGACGACCTTCCATCTTAGGATATTGCTCAACGTTAGCAATCTCAGCAGTATCTTCGATAATACGATCTAGCTGCTTGCGACCAATTTCTTGGTGCGCCATTTCACGGCCACGAAAGCGAATACTGATTTTAACTTTGTCTTGGTCTTCCAAAAAGCTGACGATTTTTTTCAGTTTAACCTGATAATCAGCTTCTTCAGTACTAGGACGCAGCTTCATCTCTTTTAGCTGAGTTTGCTTTTGGTTCTTTTTAGCTTCTTTCGCCTTTTGCTTTTGATCATAGAGGAAATGCTTATAATCCATGATTTTGCATACTGGCGGTTTGGCTTCAGGAACCAATTCGACCAAATCTAGACTGTCTTCACGTGCCGCTTTCATCGCGGTTTCGATATCGACCACGCCCATCTGTTCGCCGTCTTCTTTAACGAGACGGACTTCTTTGGCTGTGATATCTTCGTTGATGTTCAAACGGTTTGACTGTTTAATAGGTATTACTCCTCATCTGTTTTTGGGGTCTGTCGGCCTTTGTCGCTGACAGCGGTCTGTACTAATTTAATAAATTCTGGAACACTCATCACGCCAAGGTTTTCACCTTCACGAGTACGGACATTGACACTGCCCGATTCGACTTCTTTATCCCCTAATACTAGCATATAGGGAACGCGTTCTAATGTTTTCTCTCGTATCTTAAATCCAATCTTTTCGTTACGCAAGTCACTAATAGCTCGCAAACCTGACTTTTTGAGTTCGCTGACCACATTTTCACAAGCATCTGCCTGTTTATCAGTGATATTCATCACCACCACTTGCTGCGGTGCTAACCAAACGGGCATCCAACCGGCATAGTTTTCAATCAATATACCGATGAAGCGTTCGAATGAACCTAAGATGGCACGGTGCAACATAATAGGTACTTCGCGCTCGTTTTGCTCATTGACGAATTCGGCATCAAGGCGCTCAGGCATGTTTGGGTCAACCTGAATCGTACCGCACTGCCAGACGCGACCTAAAGAATCTTTCAAACTAAATTCAATCTTCGGACCATAAAATGCGCCTTCACCTGGCAGATAAGCCCAATCAAGACCTGAGCTATCTAATGCATCGGCCAAAGCTTTTTCGGCAAAATCCCAAGACTCATCACTACCAACCCGTTTTTCAGGGCGAGTCGAGAGTTTCATAATGATATTGTCAAAACCAAAGTCTTCATAAACGGCAAGAGTTAGCTTAATAAAGTCAGCGACTTCTTGCTGGATTTGCGACTGTGTACAGAAGATATGTGCATCATCTTGGGTAAAACCGCGTACACGCATCAAACCATGTAGTGAACCTGATGGCTCGTTTCGATGGCATGAGCCAAACTCTGCCATACGTAATGGCAGGTCACGGTAAGATTTTAAGCCTTGGTTAAAGACTTGCACGTGGCACGGGCAGTTCATAGGTTTTACCGCATAATCACGATTTTCGCTGGCAGTCGTAAACATATTGGTAGCATAGTTGCCCCAATGTCCCGAACGCTCCCACAAACTACGATCGACGATTTGCGGTGTTTTAATTTCTTCATAGCCGTTATCGTGCTGTACTTTACGCATATATTGCTCAAGTACTTGGTAAATAGTCCAACCATTGGCATGCCAAAACACCATACCTGGCGCTTGCTCTTGCATATGGAACAGATTTAACGCTTTACCAATTTTACGATGGTCACGTTTTTCAGCTTCTTCGATACGCTGAATATAGGCTTTTAAATCTTTTTTATCCGCCCATGCTGTACCATAGATACGTTGCAGTTGCTCGTTCTTGGCATCACCGCGCCAATATGCACCAGACATTTTGGTCAGTTTGAATACTTTTAAAAATCTGGTGTTCGGCACGTGTGGACCACGGCACATATCGACATATTCTTGATGATGATATAAGCCAAACGCTTCTTCGCCTGGCATATCATTAATCAGCTTAAGCTTATAGTCTTCACCACGTTCTTCAAAGATTTTAATGACTTCATCGCGTGGCGTTATTTTTTTGATAACGTCATAATCTTGCTTGATGAGCTCCATCATGCGTTTTTCAATGGCTGCCATATGCTCAGGCGTAAATGGTGTTTCGCTATAAATATCATAATAAAAACCATCATCGATAACGGGGCCAATCACCATTTTTACATCAGGATATAACTGCTTAACAGCATGACCTAATAGGTGAGCACAAGAATGGCGAATGATATCGACACCGTCATCATCTTTTGGTGTCACGATTTCAACCTTAGCATCATGAGTGATAGGGTCGTGCGCATCAACTAGATGACCATCTACACGTCCGGCGACCGTTGCTTTAGCCAATCCTGCACCAATGCTTTGTGCCACTTCCATGACGGTGGTGCTACCTTTGAAGTTTTTTACGCTACCATCGGGTAAAGTAATCGCTACCATAATCTATTCACCTTTTTGCGTCCGTTGGCAGTGATGATTGCAACCATCAATCATATAACCGCAAGACTGCGTCAATTATATCCAACTGCTATGATATGTTATAAGAGATAGATATCACTTAAAGGCAAAATTTCAAACAATCAACCGTTGAACAATCAAGGCTAATAAGAAATGCCATTAAGCAATATTATAAAGTCAGCTATTATAGCAAAAACTGTGTATCAACACTAGATAGTAAGGGATTAGGTCGGCTTCTATATATAGATGCTATCTATACGAATATCAAGAAGTGTAAATCAGAGTTAGCTAAGGACACAGCGAAGGCTGTTATCAATGAGCAGATAAACATGCCAAAAAGTCAGTATAGAGCCTCAAAATTTTAGCTTAAAGTAAGTTCTTAATGGCAACGCTATAGATAACAATTAATGAATATCGATAGATACTGTTTAAAGCTGAGTTATTATTTAAGCGAATTAAACAAACACTTCCTCTAACCCATTGAAAACTATACATTATTAAAAGTCTTATCAAATAAACCTAAAAACCTCTGATAAAGCGGTTGACACTCTCGTCAGAATCTATATAATACGCCCCACAGCAAAGGAAGCTAAGCAGTAAGTTAACCAACTTATTACTTAGATTACCAAGCTAAGACAAAACATAAAAAAGCTTGACAAATCAAATCATTATGATAAGATAGTCGGCTCGCTAGATAGCTTGACCCGTAAGGGATTAAGGCTAAATAGCAATAGAATTACCCTATATATCAGTTACTGGACGACAGTGATTGAGCACTATTTAAAAGCATAACTAAAGAACAACTTGTGTGGATTTTTGCTGATTCAGAATGCTAAAAAATAAAGTTGGTTTTAACTCCTTTTCGGAGTTCATTCTAACTATAAAAATTATCATTTAAGACAGCAGAAAAACTCAAAGTTAATTCATTACGAACATAATTTTTAGCGATTTTGCCAGATTAGATGAGCCAAGTTTAGAAGCTTCTTTAAAGAGCTTCATAGCAAGATTAAACTGAAGAGTTTGATCATGGCTCAGATTGAACGCTGGCGGCAGGCTTAACACATGCAAGTCGAGCGGTAACAGGAGAAGCTTGCTTCTCGCTGACGAGCGGCGGACGGGTGAGTAATACTTAGGAATCTACCTAGTAGTGGGGGATAGCACGGGGAAACTCGTATTAATACCGCATACGACCTACGGGAGAAAGGGGGCAGTTTACTGCTCTCGCTATTAGATGAGCCTAAGTCGGATTAGCTAGATGGTGGGGTAAAGGCCTACCATGGCGACGATCTGTAGCTGGTCTGAGAGGATGATCAGCCACACCGGGACTGAGACACGGCCCGGACTCCTACGGGAGGCAGCAGTGGGGAATATTGGACAATGGGGGAAACCCTGATCCAGCCATGCCGCGTGTGTGAAGAAGGCCTTTTGGTTGTAAAGCACTTTAAGCAGTGAAGAAGACTCCATGGTTAATACCCATGGACGATGACATTAGCTGCAGAATAAGCACCGGCTAACTCTGTGCCAGCAGCCGCGGTAATACAGAGGGTGCAAGCGTTAATCGGAATTACTGGGCGTAAAGGGAGCGTAGGTGGCTCTATAAGTCAGATGTGAAATCCCCGGGCTTAACCTGGGAACTGCATCTGAAACTGTAGAGCTAGAGTATGTGAGAGGAAGGTAGAATTCCAGGTGTAGCGGTGAAATGCGTAGAGATCTGGAGGAATACCGATGGCGAAGGCAGCCTTCTGGCATAATACTGACACTGAGGCTCGAAAGCGTGGGTAGCAAACAGGATTAGATACCCTGGTAGTCCACGCCGTAAACGATGTCTACTAGTCGTTGGGTCCCTTGAGGACTTAGTGACGCAGCTAACGCAATAAGTAGACCGCCTGGGGAGTACGGCCGCAAGGTTAAAACTCAAATGAATTGACGGGGGCCCGCACAAGCGGTGGAGCATGTGGTTTAATTCGATGCAACGCGAAGAACCTTACCTGGTCTTGACATATCTAGAATCCTGCAGAGATGCGGGAGTGCCTTCGGGAATTAGAATACAGGTGCTGCATGGCTGTCGTCAGCTCGTGTCGTGAGATGTTGGGTTAAGTCCCGCAACGAGCGCAACCCTTGTCCTTAGTTACCAGCGGGTTAAGCCGGGAACTCTAAGGATACTGCCAGTGACAAACTGGAGGAAGGCGGGGACGACGTCAAGTCATCATGGCCCTTACGACCAGGGCTACACACGTGCTACAATGGTAGGTACAGAGGGCAGCTACACAGCGATGTGATGCGAATCTCAAAAAGCCTATCGTAGTCCAGATTGGAGTCTGCAACTCGACTCCATGAAGTAGGAATCGCTAGTAATCGCGGATCAGAATGCCGCGGTGAATACGTTCCCGGGCCTTGTACACACCGCCCGTCACACCATGGGAGTTGATTGCACCAGAAGTGGATAGCTTAACCTTCGGGGGAGCGTTCACCACGGTGTGGTTGATGACTGGGGTGAAGTCGTAACAAGGTAGCCGTAGGGGAACCTGCGGCTGGATCACCTCCTTATAGATGGCATTCGGTCAGCAAGAATTCACAACAAGTTGTTCTTTAGTTTAAGCTTACGTTTTAACAAGCGTAATTGGGTCTGTAGCTCAGCTGGTTAGAGCACCGTGTTGATAACGCGGGGGTCAGTGGTTCAAGTCCACTTAGACCCACCATTTTATAATGGGGCCATAGCTCAGTTGGTAGAGCGCCTGCCTTGCACGCAGGAGGTCAACGGTTCGACTCCGTTTGGCTCCACCACTATAGACGAATAAGCTTTAAGTGCTAATAGTATAAATAGAAACAAGTGATTTTAACTGATTACTTCTTTCTGTTTTATACAGAATCTGTGACTCGACGAGAGCATAGAGACTATTTAAAAACATAGATATGAGTCTGGGTTAGGAAGAGCGTGTTCACGCGCACTTCTTAACCTTAGTAATCAACCTCTTAACGACATCAGTTGTTATCCCAGGGGTTGATTACTAAAAAAAGTAAAGAGAACTGAATCAAGCGTATAAACATAGGTGATATCGTTATCATAATTAGATCTTATGACACTTTGAAGTCAACACTTATTTATAAGTTAGACTACTTGGGGTTGTATGGTCAAGTAATGAAGCGCACATGGTGGATGCCTTGGCAGTCAGAGGCGATGAAAGACGTGACAGCCTGCGATAAGCTTCGGGGAGGCGGCAATATCCTGTGATCCGGAGATTTCTGAATGGGGAAACCCACCTACCATAAGGTAGGTATCTTGTACTTGTACAAGAAGCGAACGAGGGGAAGTGAAACATCTCAGTACCCTTAGGAATAGACATCAAATGAGATTCCCCTAGTAGCGGCGAGCGAACGGGGAGAAGCCGATTAATGCTAATGTAGAAGAACAGCGTGGGAAAGCTGACCGTAGTAGGTGATAGTCCTGTATTCGAAACATTAGCGTTAACATATTAAGTAGAGCGGGGCACGAGAAATCCTGTTTGAAGATGGGGGGACCATCCTCCAAGGCTAAATACTCCTGACTGACCGATAGTGAACCAGTACCGTGAGGGAAAGGCGAAAAGAACCCCTGTGAGGGGAGTGAAATAGAACCTGAAACCGTGTGCGTACAAGCAGTGGGAGCCTTAATTTATTAGGGTGACCGCGTACCTTTTGTATAATGGGTCAGCGACTTATATTCTGTAGCAAGGTTAACCGTTTAGGGGAGCCGTAGGGAAACCGAGTCTTAATAGGGCGCCATAGTTGCAGGGTATAGACCCGAAACCGAGTGATCTATCCATGAGCAGGTTGAAAGTGCCGTAACAGGCACCGGAGGACCGAACCCACTGTCGTTGAAAAGCCAGGGGATGACTTGTGGATAGGGGTGAAAGGCTAATCAAACTCGGTGATAGCTGGTTCTCCCCGAAAGCTATTTAGGTAGCGCCTCGGACGAACACCATTGGGGGTAGAGCACTGTTTCGGCTAGGGGGTCATACCGACTTACCAAACCGATGCAAACTCCGAATACCGATGAGTGATATCCGGGAGACACACAGTGGGTGCTAACGTCCATTGTGGAGAGGGAAACAACCCAGACCGCCAGCTAAGGCCCCAAATTCCTAGTTAAGTGGGAAACGAGGTGGGAAGGCATAGACAGCTAGGAGGTTGGCTTAGAAGCAGCCATCCTTTAAAGAAAGCGTAATAGCTCACTAGTCGAGTCGGCCCGCGCGGAAGATGTAACGGGGCTCAAACTAGGAGCCGAAGCTGCGGATTTGAATTTGTTTTCAAGTGGTAGGGGAGCGTTGTGTAAGCCTGTGAAGGTGTGTCGTAAGGCATGCTGGAGGTATCACAAGAGCGAATGCTGACGTGAGTAACGATAATGCGAGTGAAAAGCTCGCACGCCGGAAGATCAAGGGTTCCAGTCCAACGTTAATCGGGGCTGGGTGAGTCGACCCCTAAGGCGAGGCCGAAAGGCGTAGTCGATGGGAAATCGGTTAATATTCCGATACTTGTTTATAATGCGATGGAGGGACGGAGAAGGTTATGTCAGCCTGGCGTTGGTTGTCCAGGTGAAAGGATGTAGGCTTACAACTTAGGTAAATCCGGGTTGTTATATGGCTGAGATCTGATAGCAAGCTGTACTTGTACAGTGAAGTGGCAAATACCATGCTTCCAGGAAAAGCTTCTAAGCAATAGTTATAAACGAATCGTACCCTAAACCGACACAGGTGATCAGGTAGAGAATACCAAGGCGCTTGAGAGAACTCTGCTGAAGGAACTAGGCAAAATGGTACCGTAACTTCGGGAGAAGGTACGCTGCTGATGGTGATAGGACACGCTCCTTGAGCTGTTGGCAGTCGCAGATACCAGGCTGCTGCAACTGTTTATTAAAAACACAGCACTCTGCAAACACGAAAGTGGACGTATAGGGTGTGATGTCTGCCCGGTGCTGGAAGGTTAATTGATGGGGTTAGCGTAAGCGAAGCTCTTGATCGAAGCCCCAGTAAACGGCGGCCGTAACTATAACGGTCCTAAGGTAGCGAAATTCCTTGTCGGGTAAGTTCCGACCTGCACGAATGACATAATGATGGCAGCGCTGTCTCCAGCAGAGACTCAGTGAAATCGAAATCGCAGTGAAGATGCTGTGTACCCGCGGCTAGACGGAAAGACCCCGTGAACCTTTACTACAGCTTTACATTGAACTTTGACCTGACTTGTGCAGGATAGGTGGGAGGCTTTGAAGCCGAGACGCTAGTCTCGGTGGAGCCAATCTTGAAATACCACCCTGGTCATGTTGGGGTTCTAACTCAGGTATAACAATACCGAGGACAATGTATGGTGGGTAGTTTGACTGGGGCGGTCTCCTCCTAAAGAGTAACGGAGGAGTACGAAGGTGCGCTCAGACCGGTCGGAAATCGGTCGTAGAGTATAAAGGCAAAAGCGCGCTTAACTGCGAGACCCACAAGTCGAGCAGGTACGAAAGTAGGTCTTAGTGATCCGGTGGTTCTGTATGGAAGGGCCATCGCTCAACGGATAAAAGGTACTCTGGGGATAACAGGCTGATACCGCCCAAGAGTTCATATCGACGGCGGTGTTTGGCACCTCGATGTCGGCTCATCTCATCCTAGGGCTGAAGCAGGTCCTAAGGGTATGGCTGTTCGCCATTTAAAGAGGTACGCGAGCTGGGTTTAGAACGTCGTGAGACAGTTCGGTCCCTATCTACCGTGGGCGTTGGAAATTTGAGAGGATCTGCTCCTAGTACGAGAGGACCAGAGTGGACGAACCTCTGGTGTTCGGGTTGTCACGCCAGTGGCATTGCCCGGTAGCTACGTTCGGATGGGATAACCGCTGAAAGCATCTAAGCGGGAAGCCCACCTCAAGATTAGATTTCCCTAAAGAGCCGTTGAAGACTACGACGTTGATAGGCAGGGTGTGGAAGTGCAGCGATGCATGTAGCTAACCTGTACTAATTGCTCGTTTGGCTTGACCATACAACACCCAAGTGGTTTGTATGAAAGCTCTAATTAATCTATCTTGTATAAGCGAAAGCTTATAGAAACGAGAGAATATTTCGATATCACCTTTAACCTTGATTCAGTTAGGTTACAAGTTGATCGACAACAAGCTAATACTTGACGTCAAACAATAAAAATAACAGACTCATATCTAACCCCCTTTGCTGACGACAATAGCATGATGGCACCACCTGATCCCTTCCCGAACTCAGAAGTGAAACATCATTGCGCCAATGGTAGTGTGGGTTCGCCCATGTGAGAGTAGGTCATCGTCAGCTCTCTATTCCTGATTATCCCCCGACTAGTTATCTAGGCGGGGGATTTTCTTTGCCTACAAAAAAGTGCCAAGATAAAAAATGCCAATGCGGGTTTAAAAAATCAGCTAGAATTCGAGTTTCCTGATAGATGACTTAGAGATTAGAGACTGATTTGGACCTATTTTTTAACAATCATTACCCTGTCAGTGAATTAAATAAGCCTTATTTTAGAATATTAAGAATAATATTTAGCTTCAAATAAGCAATTAACCCATCTAACGTCAGCTTAATACAACATCTACAGGTATTTCCAGCGTTTAAACCCAAATACATCGAATCCCTATTTTTCTCTAACCCATTGAAAACTATACATTATTAAAAGTCTTATCAAATAAACCTAAAAACCTCTGATAAAGCGGTTGACACTCTCGTCAGAATCTATATAATACGCCCCACAGCAAAGGAAGCTAAGCAGTAAGTTAACCAACTTATTACTTAGATTACCAAGCTAAGACAAAACATAAAAAAGCTTGACAAATCAAATCATTATGATAAGATAGTCGGCTCGCTAGATAGCTTGACCCGTAAGGGATTAAGGCTAAATAGCAATAGAATTACCCTATATATCAGTTACTGGACGACAGTGATTGAGCACTATTTAAAAGCATAACTAAAGAACAACTTGTGTGGATTTTTGCTGATTCAGAATGCTAAAAAATAAAGTTGGTTTTAACTCCTTTTCGGAGTTCATTCTAACTATAAAAATTATCATTTAAGACAGCAGAAAAACTCAAAGTTAATTCATTACGAACATAATTTTTAGCGATTTTGCCAGATTAGATGAGCCAAGTTTAGAAGCTTCTTTAAAGAGCTTCATAGCAAGATTAAACTGAAGAGTTTGATCATGGCTCAGATTGAACGCTGGCGGCAGGCTTAACACATGCAAGTCGAGCGGTAACAGGAGAAGCTTGCTTCTCGCTGACGAGCGGCGGACGGGTGAGTAATACTTAGGAATCTACCTAGTAGTGGGGGATAGCACGGGGAAACTCGTATTAATACCGCATACGACCTACGGGAGAAAGGGGGCAGTTTACTGCTCTCGCTATTAGATGAGCCTAAGTCGGATTAGCTAGATGGTGGGGTAAAGGCCTACCATGGCGACGATCTGTAGCTGGTCTGAGAGGATGATCAGCCACACCGGGACTGAG
The DNA here is from genome assembly GCA_030686115.1 of Psychrobacter cibarius. Taxonomy (NCBI): domain Bacteria; kingdom Pseudomonadati; phylum Pseudomonadota; class Gammaproteobacteria; order Moraxellales; family Moraxellaceae; genus Psychrobacter; species Psychrobacter cibarius. The sequence goes on along the minus strand of CP131612.1, from coordinate 3,319,327 downwards.
ACACGGCCCGGACTCCTACGGGAGGCAGCAGTGGGGAATATTGGACAATGGGGGAAACCCTGATCCAGCCATGCCGCGTGTGTGAAGAAGGCCTTTTGGTTGTAAAGCACTTTAAGCAGTGAAGAAGACTCCATGGTTAATACCCATGGACGATGACATTAGCTGCAGAATAAGCACCGGCTAACTCTGTGCCAGCAGCCGCGGTAATACAGAGGGTGCAAGCGTTAATCGGAATTACTGGGCGTAAAGGGAGCGTAGGTGGCTCTATAAGTCAGATGTGAAATCCCCGGGCTTAACCTGGGAACTGCATCTGAAACTGTAGAGCTAGAGTATGTGAGAGGAAGGTAGAATTCCAGGTGTAGCGGTGAAATGCGTAGAGATCTGGAGGAATACCGATGGCGAAGGCAGCCTTCTGGCATAATACTGACACTGAGGCTCGAAAGCGTGGGTAGCAAACAGGATTAGATACCCTGGTAGTCCACGCCGTAAACGATGTCTACTAGTCGTTGGGTCCCTTGAGGACTTAGTGACGCAGCTAACGCAATAAGTAGACCGCCTGGGGAGTACGGCCGCAAGGTTAAAACTCAAATGAATTGACGGGGGCCCGCACAAGCGGTGGAGCATGTGGTTTAATTCGATGCAACGCGAAGAACCTTACCTGGTCTTGACATATCTAGAATCCTGCAGAGATGCGGGAGTGCCTTCGGGAATTAGAATACAGGTGCTGCATGGCTGTCGTCAGCTCGTGTCGTGAGATGTTGGGTTAAGTCCCGCAACGAGCGCAACCCTTGTCCTTAGTTACCAGCGGGTTAAGCCGGGAACTCTAAGGATACTGCCAGTGACAAACTGGAGGAAGGCGGGGACGACGTCAAGTCATCATGGCCCTTACGACCAGGGCTACACACGTGCTACAATGGTAGGTACAGAGGGCAGCTACACAGCGATGTGATGCGAATCTCAAAAAGCCTATCGTAGTCCAGATTGGAGTCTGCAACTCGACTCCATGAAGTAGGAATCGCTAGTAATCGCGGATCAGAATGCCGCGGTGAATACGTTCCCGGGCCTTGTACACACCGCCCGTCACACCATGGGAGTTGATTGCACCAGAAGTGGATAGCTTAACCTTCGGGGGAGCGTTCACCACGGTGTGGTTGATGACTGGGGTGAAGTCGTAACAAGGTAGCCGTAGGGGAACCTGCGGCTGGATCACCTCCTTATAGATGGCATTCGGTCAGCAAGAATTCACAACAAGTTGTTCTTTAGTTTAAGCTTACGTTTTAACAAGCGTAATTGGGTCTGTAGCTCAGCTGGTTAGAGCACCGTGTTGATAACGCGGGGGTCAGTGGTTCAAGTCCACTTAGACCCACCATTTTATAATGGGGCCATAGCTCAGTTGGTAGAGCGCCTGCCTTGCACGCAGGAGGTCAACGGTTCGACTCCGTTTGGCTCCACCACTATAGACGAATAAGCTTTAAGTGCTAATAGTATAAATAGAAACAAGTGATTTTAACTGATTACTTCTTTCTGTTTTATACAGAATCTGTGACTCGACGAGAGCATAGAGACTATTTAAAAACATAGATATGAGTCTGGGTTAGGAAGAGCGTGTTCACGCGCACTTCTTAACCTTAGTAATCAACCTCTTAACGACATCAGTTGTTATCCCAGGGGTTGATTACTAAAAAAAGTAAAGAGAACTGAATCAAGCGTATAAACATAGGTGATATCGTTATCATAATTAGATCTTATGACACTTTGAAGTCAACACTTATTTATAAGTTAGACTACTTGGGGTTGTATGGTCAAGTAATGAAGCGCACATGGTGGATGCCTTGGCAGTCAGAGGCGATGAAAGACGTGACAGCCTGCGATAAGCTTCGGGGAGGCGGCAATATCCTGTGATCCGGAGATTTCTGAATGGGGAAACCCACCTACCATAAGGTAGGTATCTTGTACTTGTACAAGAAGCGAACGAGGGGAAGTGAAACATCTCAGTACCCTTAGGAATAGACATCAAATGAGATTCCCCTAGTAGCGGCGAGCGAACGGGGAGAAGCCGATTAATGCTAATGTAGAAGAACAGCGTGGGAAAGCTGACCGTAGTAGGTGATAGTCCTGTATTCGAAACATTAGCGTTAACATATTAAGTAGAGCGGGGCACGAGAAATCCTGTTTGAAGATGGGGGGACCATCCTCCAAGGCTAAATACTCCTGACTGACCGATAGTGAACCAGTACCGTGAGGGAAAGGCGAAAAGAACCCCTGTGAGGGGAGTGAAATAGAACCTGAAACCGTGTGCGTACAAGCAGTGGGAGCCTTAATTTATTAGGGTGACCGCGTACCTTTTGTATAATGGGTCAGCGACTTATATTCTGTAGCAAGGTTAACCGTTTAGGGGAGCCGTAGGGAAACCGAGTCTTAATAGGGCGCCATAGTTGCAGGGTATAGACCCGAAACCGAGTGATCTATCCATGAGCAGGTTGAAAGTGCCGTAACAGGCACCGGAGGACCGAACCCACTGTCGTTGAAAAGCCAGGGGATGACTTGTGGATAGGGGTGAAAGGCTAATCAAACTCGGTGATAGCTGGTTCTCCCCGAAAGCTATTTAGGTAGCGCCTCGGACGAACACCATTGGGGGTAGAGCACTGTTTCGGCTAGGGGGTCATACCGACTTACCAAACCGATGCAAACTCCGAATACCGATGAGTGATATCCGGGAGACACACAGTGGGTGCTAACGTCCATTGTGGAGAGGGAAACAACCCAGACCGCCAGCTAAGGCCCCAAATTCCTAGTTAAGTGGGAAACGAGGTGGGAAGGCATAGACAGCTAGGAGGTTGGCTTAGAAGCAGCCATCCTTTAAAGAAAGCGTAATAGCTCACTAGTCGAGTCGGCCCGCGCGGAAGATGTAACGGGGCTCAAACTAGGAGCCGAAGCTGCGGATTTGAATTTGTTTTCAAGTGGTAGGGGAGCGTTGTGTAAGCCTGTGAAGGTGTGTCGTAAGGCATGCTGGAGGTATCACAAGAGCGAATGCTGACGTGAGTAACGATAATGCGAGTGAAAAGCTCGCACGCCGGAAGATCAAGGGTTCCAGTCCAACGTTAATCGGGGCTGGGTGAGTCGACCCCTAAGGCGAGGCCGAAAGGCGTAGTCGATGGGAAATCGGTTAATATTCCGATACTTGTTTATAATGCGATGGAGGGACGGAGAAGGTTATGTCAGCCTGGCGTTGGTTGTCCAGGTGAAAGGATGTAGGCTTACAACTTAGGTAAATCCGGGTTGTTATATGGCTGAGATCTGATAGCAAGCTGTACTTGTACAGTGAAGTGGCAAATACCATGCTTCCAGGAAAAGCTTCTAAGCAATAGTTATAAACGAATCGTACCCTAAACCGACACAGGTGATCAGGTAGAGAATACCAAGGCGCTTGAGAGAACTCTGCTGAAGGAACTAGGCAAAATGGTACCGTAACTTCGGGAGAAGGTACGCTGCTGATGGTGATAGGACACGCTCCTTGAGCTGTTGGCAGTCGCAGATACCAGGCTGCTGCAACTGTTTATTAAAAACACAGCACTCTGCAAACACGAAAGTGGACGTATAGGGTGTGATGTCTGCCCGGTGCTGGAAGGTTAATTGATGGGGTTAGCGTAAGCGAAGCTCTTGATCGAAGCCCCAGTAAACGGCGGCCGTAACTATAACGGTCCTAAGGTAGCGAAATTCCTTGTCGGGTAAGTTCCGACCTGCACGAATGACATAATGATGGCAGCGCTGTCTCCAGCAGAGACTCAGTGAAATCGAAATCGCAGTGAAGATGCTGTGTACCCGCGGCTAGACGGAAAGACCCCGTGAACCTTTACTACAGCTTTACATTGAACTTTGACCTGACTTGTGCAGGATAGGTGGGAGGCTTTGAAGCCGAGACGCTAGTCTCGGTGGAGCCAATCTTGAAATACCACCCTGGTCATGTTGGGGTTCTAACTCAGGTATAACAATACCGAGGACAATGTATGGTGGGTAGTTTGACTGGGGCGGTCTCCTCCTAAAGAGTAACGGAGGAGTACGAAGGTGCGCTCAGACCGGTCGGAAATCGGTCGTAGAGTATAAAGGCAAAAGCGCGCTTAACTGCGAGACCCACAAGTCGAGCAGGTACGAAAGTAGGTCTTAGTGATCCGGTGGTTCTGTATGGAAGGGCCATCGCTCAACGGATAAAAGGTACTCTGGGGATAACAGGCTGATACCGCCCAAGAGTTCATATCGACGGCGGTGTTTGGCACCTCGATGTCGGCTCATCTCATCCTAGGGCTGAAGCAGGTCCTAAGGGTATGGCTGTTCGCCATTTAAAGAGGTACGCGAGCTGGGTTTAGAACGTCGTGAGACAGTTCGGTCCCTATCTACCGTGGGCGTTGGAAATTTGAGAGGATCTGCTCCTAGTACGAGAGGACCAGAGTGGACGAACCTCTGGTGTTCGGGTTGTCACGCCAGTGGCATTGCCCGGTAGCTACGTTCGGATGGGATAACCGCTGAAAGCATCTAAGCGGGAAGCCCACCTCAAGATTAGATTTCCCTAAAGAGCCGTTGAAGACTACGACGTTGATAGGCAGGGTGTGGAAGTGCAGCGATGCATGTAGCTAACCTGTACTAATTGCTCGTTTGGCTTGACCATACAACACCCAAGTGGTTTGTATGAAAGCTCTAATTAATCTATCTTGTATAAGCGAAAGCTTATAGAAACGAGAGAATATTTCGATATCACCTTTAACCTTGATTCAGTTAGGTTACTGTTGGTCGACTAAAAAGTAACATTTGAAGTCAATAATAACAACATCAGACTCATATCTAACCCCCTTTGCTGACGACAATAGCATGATGGCACCACCTGATCCCTTCCCGAACTCAGAAGTGAAACATCATTGCGCCAATGGTAGTGTGGGTTCGCCCATGTGAGAGTAGGTCATCGTCAGCTCTCTATTCTAAAGATAAACCCCCTTCTGCTTATGCAGAAGGGGGTTTTCTTTGCGTGCGGGTTGAGATTTAGTTAGTGTTGGTAAAACTATATTAGTTTCCCAATTGATTCGAGAAGTTAGAAAATAGAGGGTATTTTGATGTCGTTCTCTAGAATCTTTACCTATTTAATAGGTTTCTAGTATTCAGTGCCAAATCCATGAAAACAAATATCCCCTCTAACCCATTGAAAACCATACACAATTAAAAGTCTTATCAAATAAACCTAAAAACCTCTGATAAAGCGGTTGACACTCTCGTCAGAATCTATATAATACGCCCCACAGCAAAGGAAGCTAAGCAGTAAGTTAACCAACTTATTACTTAGATTACCAAGCTAAGACAAAACATAAAAAAGCTTGACAAACCAAATCATCATGATATGATAGTCGGCTCGCTAGATAGGATAAGTTATTAACTTAGACTGAATAGCAAAGAGAAATACCCTATATAATCATCTACTGGACGACAGTAGCGTGACACTATTTAAAAGCATAACTAAAGAACAACTTGTGTGGATTTTTGCTGATTCAGAATGCTAAAAAATAAAGTTGGTTTTAACTCCTTTTCGGAGTTCATTCTAACTATAAAAATTATCATTTAAGACAGCAGAAAAACTCAAAGTTAATTCATTACGAACATAATTTTTAGCGATTTTGCCAGATTAGATGAGCCAAGTTTAGAAGCTTCTTTAAAGAGCTTCATAGCAAGATTAAACTGAAGAGTTTGATCATGGCTCAGATTGAACGCTGGCGGCAGGCTTAACACATGCAAGTCGAGCGGTAACAGGAGAAGCTTGCTTCTCGCTGACGAGCGGCGGACGGGTGAGTAATACTTAGGAATCTACCTAGTAGTGGGGGATAGCACGGGGAAACTCGTATTAATACCGCATACGACCTACGGGAGAAAGGGGGCAGTTTACTGCTCTCGCTATTAGATGAGCCTAAGTCGGATTAGCTAGATGGTGGGGTAAAGGCCTACCATGGCGACGATCTGTAGCTGGTCTGAGAGGATGATCAGCCACACCGGGACTGAGACACGGCCCGGACTCCTACGGGAGGCAGCAGTGGGGAATATTGGACAATGGGGGAAACCCTGATCCAGCCATGCCGCGTGTGTGAAGAAGGCCTTTTGGTTGTAAAGCACTTTAAGCAGTGAAGAAGACTCCATGGTTAATACCCATGGACGATGACATTAGCTGCAGAATAAGCACCGGCTAACTCTGTGCCAGCAGCCGCGGTAATACAGAGGGTGCAAGCGTTAATCGGAATTACTGGGCGTAAAGGGAGCGTAGGTGGCTCTATAAGTCAGATGTGAAATCCCCGGGCTTAACCTGGGAACTGCATCTGAAACTGTAGAGCTAGAGTATGTGAGAGGAAGGTAGAATTCCAGGTGTAGCGGTGAAATGCGTAGAGATCTGGAGGAATACCGATGGCGAAGGCAGCCTTCTGGCATAATACTGACACTGAGGCTCGAAAGCGTGGGTAGCAAACAGGATTAGATACCCTGGTAGTCCACGCCGTAAACGATGTCTACTAGTCGTTGGGTCCCTTGAGGACTTAGTGACGCAGCTAACGCAATAAGTAGACCGCCTGGGGAGTACGGCCGCAAGGTTAAAACTCAAATGAATTGACGGGGGCCCGCACAAGCGGTGGAGCATGTGGTTTAATTCGATGCAACGCGAAGAACCTTACCTGGTCTTGACATATCTAGAATCCTGCAGAGATGCGGGAGTGCCTTCGGGAATTAGAATACAGGTGCTGCATGGCTGTCGTCAGCTCGTGTCGTGAGATGTTGGGTTAAGTCCCGCAACGAGCGCAACCCTTGTCCTTAGTTACCAGCGGGTTAAGCCGGGAACTCTAAGGATACTGCCAGTGACAAACTGGAGGAAGGCGGGGACGACGTCAAGTCATCATGGCCCTTACGACCAGGGCTACACACGTGCTACAATGGTAGGTACAGAGGGCAGCTACACAGCGATGTGATGCGAATCTCAAAAAGCCTATCGTAGTCCAGATTGGAGTCTGCAACTCGACTCCATGAAGTAGGAATCGCTAGTAATCGCGGATCAGAATGCCGCGGTGAATACGTTCCCGGGCCTTGTACACACCGCCCGTCACACCATGGGAGTTGATTGCACCAGAAGTGGATAGCTTAACCTTCGGGGGAGCGTTCACCACGGTGTGGTTGATGACTGGGGTGAAGTCGTAACAAGGTAGCCGTAGGGGAACCTGCGGCTGGATCACCTCCTTATAGATGGCATTCGGTCAGCAAGAATTCACAACAAGTTGTTCTTTAGTTTAAGCTTACGTTTTAACAAGCGTAATTGGGTCTGTAGCTCAGCTGGTTAGAGCACCGTGTTGATAACGCGGGGGTCAGTGGTTCAAGTCCACTTAGACCCACCATTTTATAATGGGGCCATAGCTCAGTTGGTAGAGCGCCTGCCTTGCACGCAGGAGGTCAACGGTTCGACTCCGTTTGGCTCCACCACTATAGACGAATAAGCTTTAAGTGCTAATAGTATAAATAGAAACAAGTGATTTTAACTGATTACTTCTTTCTGTTTTATACAGAATCTGTGACTCGACGAGAGCATAGAGACTATTTAAAAACATAGATATGAGTCTGGGTTAGGAAGAGCGTGTTCACGCGCACTTCTTAACCTTAGTAATCAACCTCTTAACGACATCAGTTGTTATCCCAGGGGTTGATTACTAAAAAAAGTAAAGAGAACTGAATCAAGCGTATAAACATAGGTGATATCGTTATCATAATTAGATCTTATGACACTTTGAAGTCAACACTTATTTATAAGTTAGACTACTTGGGGTTGTATGGTCAAGTAATGAAGCGCACATGGTGGATGCCTTGGCAGTCAGAGGCGATGAAAGACGTGACAGCCTGCGATAAGCTTCGGGGAGGCGGCAATATCCTGTGATCCGGAGATTTCTGAATGGGGAAACCCACCTACCATAAGGTAGGTATCTTGTACTTGTACAAGAAGCGAACGAGGGGAAGTGAAACATCTCAGTACCCTTAGGAATAGACATCAAATGAGATTCCCCTAGTAGCGGCGAGCGAACGGGGAGAAGCCGATTAATGCTAATGTAGAAGAACAGCGTGGGAAAGCTGACCGTAGTAGGTGATAGTCCTGTATTCGAAACATTAGCGTTAACATATTAAGTAGAGCGGGGCACGAGAAATCCTGTTTGAAGATGGGGGGACCATCCTCCAAGGCTAAATACTCCTGACTGACCGATAGTGAACCAGTACCGTGAGGGAAAGGCGAAAAGAACCCCTGTGAGGGGAGTGAAATAGAACCTGAAACCGTGTGCGTACAAGCAGTGGGAGCCTTAATTTATTAGGGTGACCGCGTACCTTTTGTATAATGGGTCAGCGACTTATATTCTGTAGCAAGGTTAACCGTTTAGGGGAGCCGTAGGGAAACCGAGTCTTAATAGGGCGCCATAGTTGCAGGGTATAGACCCGAAACCGAGTGATCTATCCATGAGCAGGTTGAAAGTGCCGTAACAGGCACCGGAGGACCGAACCCACTGTCGTTGAAAAGCCAGGGGATGACTTGTGGATAGGGGTGAAAGGCTAATCAAACTCGGTGATAGCTGGTTCTCCCCGAAAGCTATTTAGGTAGCGCCTCGGACGAACACCATTGGGGGTAGAGCACTGTTTCGGCTAGGGGGTCATACCGACTTACCAAACCGATGCAAACTCCGAATACCGATGAGTGATATCCGGGAGACACACAGTGGGTGCTAACGTCCATTGTGGAGAGGGAAACAACCCAGACCGCCAGCTAAGGCCCCAAATTCCTAGTTAAGTGGGAAACGAGGTGGGAAGGCATAGACAGCTAGGAGGTTGGCTTAGAAGCAGCCATCCTTTAAAGAAAGCGTAATAGCTCACTAGTCGAGTCGGCCCGCGCGGAAGATGTAACGGGGCTCAAACTAGGAGCCGAAGCTGCGGATTTGAATTTGTTTTCAAGTGGTAGGGGAGCGTTGTGTAAGCCTGTGAAGGTGTGTCGTAAGGCATGCTGGAGGTATCACAAGAGCGAATGCTGACGTGAGTAACGATAATGCGAGTGAAAAGCTCGCACGCCGGAAGATCAAGGGTTCCAGTCCAACGTTAATCGGGGCTGGGTGAGTCGACCCCTAAGGCGAGGCCGAAAGGCGTAGTCGATGGGAAATCGGTTAATATTCCGATACTTGTTTATAATGCGATGGAGGGACGGAGAAGGTTATGTCAGCCTGGCGTTGGTTGTCCAGGTGAAAGGATGTAGGCTTACAACTTAGGTAAATCCGGGTTGTTATATGGCTGAGATCTGATAGCAAGCTGTACTTGTACAGTGAAGTGGCAAATACCATGCTTCCAGGAAAAGCTTCTAAGCAATAGTTATAAACGAATCGTACCCTAAACCGACACAGGTGATCAGGTAGAGAATACCAAGGCGCTTGAGAGAACTCTGCTGAAGGAACTAGGCAAAATGGTACCGTAACTTCGGGAGAAGGTACGCTGCTGATGGTGATAGGACACGCTCCTTGAGCTGTTGGCAGTCGCAGATACCAGGCTGCTGCAACTGTTTATTAAAAACACAGCACTCTGCAAACACGAAAGTGGACGTATAGGGTGTGATGTCTGCCCGGTGCTGGAAGGTTAATTGATGGGGTTAGCGTAAGCGAAGCTCTTGATCGAAGCCCCAGTAAACGGCGGCCGTAACTATAACGGTCCTAAGGTAGCGAAATTCCTTGTCGGGTAAGTTCCGACCTGCACGAATGACATAATGATGGCAGCGCTGTCTCCAGCAGAGACTCAGTGAAATCGAAATCGCAGTGAAGATGCTGTGTACCCGCGGCTAGACGGAAAGACCCCGTGAACCTTTACTACAGCTTTACATTGAACTTTGACCTGACTTGTGCAGGATAGGTGGGAGGCTTTGAAGCCGAGACGCTAGTCTCGGTGGAGCCAATCTTGAAATACCACCCTGGTCATGTTGGGGTTCTAACTCAGGTATAACAATACCGAGGACAATGTATGGTGGGTAGTTTGACTGGGGCGGTCTCCTCCTAAAGAGTAACGGAGGAGTACGAAGGTGCGCTCAGACCGGTCGGAAATCGGTCGTAGAGTATAAAGGCAAAAGCGCGCTTAACTGCGAGACCCACAAGTCGAGCAGGTACGAAAGTAGGTCTTAGTGATCCGGTGGTTCTGTATGGAAGGGCCATCGCTCAACGGATAAAAGGTACTCTGGGGATAACAGGCTGATACCGCCCAAGAGTTCATATCGACGGCGGTGTTTGGCACCTCGATGTCGGCTCATCTCATCCTAGGGCTGAAGCAGGTCCTAAGGGTATGGCTGTTCGCCATTTAAAGAGGTACGCGAGCTGGGTTTAGAACGTCGTGAGACAGTTCGGTCCCTATCTACCGTGGGCGTTGGAAATTTGAGAGGATCTGCTCCTAGTACGAGAGGACCAGAGTGGACGAACCTCTGGTGTTCGGGTTGTCACGCCAGTGGCATTGCCCGGTAGCTACGTTCGGATGGGATAACCGCTGAAAGCATCTAAGCGGGAAGCCCACCTCAAGATTAGATTTCCCTAAAGAGCCGTTGAAGACTACGACGTTGATAGGCAGGGTGTGGAAGTGCAGCGATGCATGTAGCTAACCTGTACTAATTGCTCGTTTGGCTTGACCATACAACACCCAAGTGGTTTGTATGAAAGCTCTAATTAATCTATCTTGTATAAGCGAAAGCTTATAGAAACGAGAGAATATTTCGATATCACCTTTAACCTTGATTCAGTTAGGTTACAAGTTGATCGACAACAAGCTAATACTTGACGTCAAACAATAAAAATAACAGACTCATATCTAACCCCCTTTGCTGACGACAATAGCATGATGGCACCACCTGATCCCTTCCCGAACTCAGAAGTGAAACATCATTGCGCCAATGGTAGTGTGGGTTCGCCCATGTGAGAGTAGGTCATCGTCAGCTCTCTATTCAAAGTAAAACCCCCTTCTGCATAAGCAGAAGGGGGTTTTACTTTGCGCGCGGTTTGAGAAAATAGGCTTGGTTCGGAGTCTCCCAGTAAATAAAAGCGACCGGAGACTGATTTGGATCTATTTCTTAACGATGATTACTAACGAAGCTGATTAGATAAGCTTTATTTCAGGCTATTTAAAGTGTTTTTTAGGTTTAAAGAAGTCATTAACTCATCGAATGCCAACTCAATATAAGATCTACAGGTATTTCTAGCGTTTAGACCCAAATACATCGAATCCCTATTTTCCTCTAACCCATTGAAAACTATACACAATTAAAAGTCTTATCAAATAAACCTAAAAACCTCTGATAAAGCAATTGACATGGCTCTTAAACTCTATATAATACGCCCCACAGCAAAGGAAGCTAAGCAGTAAGTTAACCAACTTATTACTTAGATTACCAAGCTAAGACAAAACATAAAAAAGCTTGACAAATCAAATCATTATGATAAGATAGTCGGCTCGCTAGATAGCTTGACCCGTAAGGGATTAAGGCTAAATAGCAATAGAATTACCCTATATATCAGTTACTGGACGACAGTGATTGAGCACTATTTAAAAGCATAACTAAAGAACAACTTGTGTGGATTTTTGCTGATTCAGAATGCTAAAAAATAAAGTTGGTTTTAACTCCTTTTCGGAGTTCATTCTAACTATAAAAATTATCATTTAAGACAGCAGAAAAACTCAAAGTTAATTCATTACGAACATAATTTTTAGCGATTTTGCCAGATTAGATGAGCCAAGTTTAGAAGCTTCTTTAAAGAGCTTCATAGCAAGATTAAACTGAAGAGTTTGATCATGGCTCAGATTGAACGCTGGCGGCAGGCTTAACACATGCAAGTCGAGCGGTAACAGGAGAAGCTTGCTTCTCGCTGACGAGCGGCGGACGGGTGAGTAATACTTAGGAATCTACCTAGTAGTGGGGGATAGCACGGGGAAACTCGTATTAATACCGCATACGACCTACGGGAGAAAGGGGGCAGTTTACTGCTCTCGCTATTAGATGAGCCTAAGTCGGATTAGCTAGATGGTGGGGTAAAGGCCTACCATGGCGACGATCTGTAGCTGGTCTGAGAGGATGATCAGCCACACCGGGACTGAGACACGGCCCGGACTCCTACGGGAGGCAGCAGTGGGGAATATTGGACAATGGGGGAAACCCTGATCCAGCCATGCCGCGTGTGTGAAGAAGGCCTTTTGGTTGTAAAGCACTTTAAGCAGTGAAGAAGACTCCATGGTTAATACCCATGGACGATGACATTAGCTGCAGAATAAGCACCGGCTAACTCTGTGCCAGCAGCCGCGGTAATACAGAGGGTGCAAGCGTTAATCGGAATTACTGGGCGTAAAGGGAGCGTAGGTGGCTCTATAAGTCAGATGTGAAATCCCCGGGCTTAACCTGGGAACTGCATCTGAAACTGTAGAGCTAGAGTATGTGAGAGGAAGGTAGAATTCCAGGTGTAGCGGTGAAATGCGTAGAGATCTGGAGGAATACCGATGGCGAAGGCAGCCTTCTGGCATAATACTGACACTGAGGCTCGAAAGCGTGGGTAGCAAACAGGATTAGATACCCTGGTAGTCCACGCCGTAAACGATGTCTACTAGTCGTTGGGTCCCTTGAGGACTTAGTGACGCAGCTAACGCAATAAGTAGACCGCCTGGGGAGTACGGCCGCAAGGTTAAAACTCAAATGAATTGACGGGGGCCCGCACAAGCGGTGGAGCATGTGGTTTAATTCGATGCAACGCGAAGAACCTTACCTGGTCTTGACATATCTAGAATCCTGCAGAGATGCGGGAGTGCCTTCGGGAATTAGAATACAGGTGCTGCATGGCTGTCGTCAGCTCGTGTCGTGAGATGTTGGGTTAAGTCCCGCAACGAGCGCAACCCTTGTCCTTAGTTACCAGCGGGTTAAGCCGGGAACTCTAAGGATACTGCCAGTGACAAACTGGAGGAAGGCGGGGACGACGTCAAGTCATCATGGCCCTTACGACCAGGGCTACACACGTGCTACAATGGTAGGTACAGAGGGCAGCTACACAGCGATGTGATGCGAATCTCAAAAAGCCTATCGTAGTCCAGATTGGAGTCTGCAACTCGACTCCATGAAGTAGGAATCGCTAGTAATCGCGGATCAGAATGCCGCGGTGAATACGTTCCCGGGCCTTGTACACACCGCCCGTCACACCATGGGAGTTGATTGCACCAGAAGTGGATAGCTTAACCTTCGGGGGAGCGTTCACCACGGTGTGGTTGATGACTGGGGTGAAGTCGTAACAAGGTAGCCGTAGGGGAACCTGCGGCTGGATCACCTCCTTATAGATGGCATTCGGTCAGCAAGAATTCACAACAAGTTGTTCTTTAGTTTAAGCTTACGTTTTAACAAGCGTAATTGGGTCTGTAGCTCAGCTGGTTAGAGCACCGTGTTGATAACGCGGGGGTCAGTGGTTCAAGTCCACTTAGACCCACCATTTTATAATGGGGCCATAGCTCAGTTGGTAGAGCGCCTGCCTTGCACGCAGGAGGTCAACGGTTCGACTCCGTTTGGCTCCACCACTATAGACGAATAAGCTTTAAGTGCTAATAGTATAAATAGAAACAAGTGATTTTAACTGATTACTTCTTTCTGTTTTATACAGAATCTGTGACTCGACGAGAGCATAGAGACTATTTAAAAACATAGATATGAGTCTGGGTTAGGAAGAGCGTGTTCACGCGCACTTCTTAACCTTAGTAATCAACCTCTTAACGACATCAGTTGTTATCCCAGGGGTTGATTACTAAAAAAAGTAAAGAGAACTGAATCAAGCGTATAAACATAGGTGATATCGTTATCATAATTAGATCTTATGACACTTTGAAGTCAACACTTATTTATAAGTTAGACTACTTGGGGTTGTATGGTCAAGTAATGAAGCGCACATGGTGGATGCCTTGGCAGTCAGAGGCGATGAAAGACGTGACAGCCTGCGATAAGCTTCGGGGAGGCGGCAATATCCTGTGATCCGGAGATTTCTGAATGGGGAAACCCACCTACCATAAGGTAGGTATCTTGTACTTGTACAAGAAGCGAACGAGGGGAAGTGAAACATCTCAGTACCCTTAGGAATAGACATCAAATGAGATTCCCCTAGTAGCGGCGAGCGAACGGGGAGAAGCCGATTAATGCTAATGTAGAAGAACAGCGTGGGAAAGCTGACCGTAGTAGGTGATAGTCCTGTATTCGAAACATTAGCGTTAACATATTAAGTAGAGCGGGGCACGAGAAATCCTGTTTGAAGATGGGGGGACCATCCTCCAAGGCTAAATACTCCTGACTGACCGATAGTGAACCAGTACCGTGAGGGAAAGGCGAAAAGAACCCCTGTGAGGGGAGTGAAATAGAACCTGAAACCGTGTGCGTACAAGCAGTGGGAGCCTTAATTTATTAGGGTGACCGCGTACCTTTTGTATAATGGGTCAGCGACTTATATTCTGTAGCAAGGTTAACCGTTTAGGGGAGCCGTAGGGAAACCGAGTCTTAATAGGGCGCCATAGTTGCAGGGTATAGACCCGAAACCGAGTGATCTATCCATGAGCAGGTTGAAAGTGCCGTAACAGGCACCGGAGGACCGAACCCACTGTCGTTGAAAAGCCAGGGGATGACTTGTGGATAGGGGTGAAAGGCTAATCAAACTCGGTGATAGCTGGTTCTCCCCGAAAGCTATTTAGGTAGCGCCTCGGACGAACACCATTGGGGGTAGAGCACTGTTTCGGCTAGGGGGTCATACCGACTTACCAAACCGATGCAAACTCCGAATACCGATGAGTGATATCCGGGAGACACACAGTGGGTGCTAACGTCCATTGTGGAGAGGGAAACAACCCAGACCGCCAGCTAAGGCCCCAAATTCCTAGTTAAGTGGGAAACGAGGTGGGAAGGCATAGACAGCTAGGAGGTTGGCTTAGAAGCAGCCATCCTTTAAAGAAAGCGTAATAGCTCACTAGTCGAGTCGGCCCGCGCGGAAGATGTAACGGGGCTCAAACTAGGAGCCGAAGCTGCGGATTTGAATTTGTTTTCAAGTGGTAGGGGAGCGTTGTGTAAGCCTGTGAAGGTGTGTCGTAAGGCATGCTGGAGGTATCACAAGAGCGAATGCTGACGTGAGTAACGATAATGCGAGTGAAAAGCTCGCACGCCGGAAGATCAAGGGTTCCAGTCCAACGTTAATCGGGGCTGGGTGAGTCGACCCCTAAGGCGAGGCCGAAAGGCGTAGTCGATGGGAAATCGGTTAATATTCCGATACTTGTTTATAATGCGATGGAGGGACGGAGAAGGTTATGTCAGCCTGGCGTTGGTTGTCCAGGTGAAAGGATGTAGGCTTACAACTTAGGTAAATCCGGGTTGTTATATGGCTGAGATCTGATAGCAAGCTGTACTTGTACAGTGAAGTGGCAAATACCATGCTTCCAGGAAAAGCTTCTAAGCAATAGTTATAAACGAATCGTACCCTAAACCGACACAGGTGATCAGGTAGAGAATACCAAGGCGCTTGAGAGAACTCTGCTGAAGGAACTAGGCAAAATGGTACCGTAACTTCGGGAGAAGGTACGCTGCTGATGGTGATAGGACACGCTCCTTGAGCTGTTGGCAGTCGCAGATACCAGGCTGCTGCAACTGTTTATTAAAAACACAGCACTCTGCAAACACGAAAGTGGACGTATAGGGTGTGATGTCTGCCCGGTGCTGGAAGGTTAATTGATGGGGTTAGCGTAAGCGAAGCTCTTGATCGAAGCCCCAGTAAACGGCGGCCGTAACTATAACGGTCCTAAGGTAGCGAAATTCCTTGTCGGGTAAGTTCCGACCTGCACGAATGACATAATGATGGCAGCGCTGTCTCCAGCAGAGACTCAGTGAAATCGAAATCGCAGTGAAGATGCTGTGTACCCGCGGCTAGACGGAAAGACCCCGTGAACCTTTACTACAGCTTTACATTGAACTTTGACCTGACTTGTGCAGGATAGGTGGGAGGCTTTGAAGCCGAGACGCTAGTCTCGGTGGAGCCAATCTTGAAATACCACCCTGGTCATGTTGGGGTTCTAACTCAGGTATAACAATACCGAGGACAATGTATGGTGGGTAGTTTGACTGGGGCGGTCTCCTCCTAAAGAGTAACGGAGGAGTACGAAGGTGCGCTCAGACCGGTCGGAAATCGGTCGTAGAGTATAAAGGCAAAAGCGCGCTTAACTGCGAGACCCACAAGTCGAGCAGGTACGAAAGTAGGTCTTAGTGATCCGGTGGTTCTGTATGGAAGGGCCATCGCTCAACGGATAAAAGGTACTCTGGGGATAACAGGCTGATACCGCCCAAGAGTTCATATCGACGGCGGTGTTTGGCACCTCGATGTCGGCTCATCTCATCCTAGGGCTGAAGCAGGTCCTAAGGGTATGGCTGTTCGCCATTTAAAGAGGTACGCGAGCTGGGTTTAGAACGTCGTGAGACAGTTCGGTCCCTATCTACCGTGGGCGTTGGAAATTTGAGAGGATCTGCTCCTAGTACGAGAGGACCAGAGTGGACGAACCTCTGGTGTTCGGGTTGTCACGCCAGTGGCATTGCCCGGTAGCTACGTTCGGATGGGATAACCGCTGAAAGCATCTAAGCGGGAAGCCCACCTCAAGATTAGATTTCCCTAAAGAGCCGTTGAAGACTACGACGTTGATAGGCAGGGTGTGGAAGTGCAGCGATGCATGTAGCTAACCTGTACTAATTGCTCGTTTGGCTTGACCATACAACACCCAAGTGGTTTGTATGAAAGCTCTAATTAATCTATCTTGTATAAGCGAAAGCTTATAGAAACGAGAGAATATTTCGATATCACCTTTAACCTTGATTCAGTTAGGTTACTGTTGGTCGACTAAAAAGTAACATTTGAAGTCAATAATAACAACATCAGACTCATATCTAACCCCCTTTGCTGACGACAATAGCATGATGGCACCACCTGATCCCTTCCCGAACTCAGAAGTGAAACATCATTGCGCCAATGGTAGTGTGGGTTCGCCCATGTGAGAGTAGGTCATCGTCAGCTCTCTATTCCTGATTATCCCCCGACTAGTTATCTAGGCGGGGGATTTTCTTTGCGTGGGTTTAAAATCACTCAAGTAGCCTGAATTTTGTCCATTACACCAAATTTATTAAGTCAATATAATCATTTTTATATTAAAGTCTGCTAAAGTTTAGACTTTGAGTAATAATCAGTTTTCTACAAGGGTAAAGGAAATGCCTAGTCCAGAACTTATTGCATGGATAACATTATTTAAAGAAGTATTGCTTGGGTTAGCTGCTTTATTTGCAATTAGTATAGGGGTTTATGGAATAAGAGCTTGGAAAAGAGATCTTGTCGGCAAAGAAGTATATATAGCAACGAAAAAACTTGTCAGAGAAAGTCATCTTCTGTCTAAATCTGCTATTAGTTTACGGAATCCCATATATATAAGTGAAAAACTTCACTTCACTCAAGAAGATATTCTTCACTCTACAGAAATAGAGCGTTGGAGTAAAAGCGAAAGTAAAGCATATAACATACGCATAGATAAATTTGTTGATGCTAAAGAGAGTTATAGTTCAGCTAAGCTTGATTTGAGGGTATTAGTTGGATCTAAAGTATATGAGGGATTTTTACCATTCGATCACTTGATAGGTGAATCATTAAATCGTGTGCTTGCTTATTTAGAACTAATACATGATGAGAGATACGTTGCCTCACCTGAGTCACTAGCAATAATTAACGCGCAGAAAATAATGTATCCATCTAAGGATCTTGATGACGAACTGACTCGAAGACTTCAAGATGCGCGCGAAGAAGCTGAAAAGTCACTTCTTAATTATTTACATCGTAACGGTATCCGTGGATATAAAGTGCTACGTGACACTTCTTAAGTGTGTTTTTTCATAAAAATTTTATCGTGTAAAGTTTTTTTAATTTAGGCATCAAACTTACTAGCAGAGATACTTATACAATGACTTTTAATCACATTATTACAGATTGGAAATTTTGGTCTGCTTTTTTTGCTCTTTTAGCCTTGATACTTTCTCAAATGCCACCTATCCATATTCTTCTACGTAGAGCTAAACTAGATTTGGAAGTGTATTCTAGAATATTTATTACGCATAAAGTTGGTAATCCTAACCTACAAATCCATCTTATATTACGCAATATTGGCGGACGAGTTGTCCGTGTAAAAAAGATGAATGCAGTTATACTAAGGGATAACAAAAAAGTTATGTCTTTACCTGCTCAAACTTATGTTGCAAATCAAAAAGATAATCAACTGGTATTACTAACAAGTTTTGATTTAAAACCTCAAACCGAATGGAGTCATTTGGTAAGTTTTCTCAATTACTTTGATAGAAATGATGAAAAACTATACCGAGAAGCAGAAATTAAACTTAAGAACGAAATCTCACGTCGAATAGATGAGTCTGGAGAAAAGAATCGCGTAGAGGCTCCATCTGAAGTAGTTGAACCGTTTTATAATCTATTAGAAAGTAATTTTAAATGGTTTTCAGGTGATTACCTTTTGGAGATTGTTATAGAAACAAATACTCCAAGAGCCAATGTATCTAGAAAATATAGATTTACTATCTTTGAATCACAGACTGAAAGTCTTATGGATCATAAAAAAGGATATCCTAGTGGGGATGCTATTTTCTGGGAATCTGCATACTATGTTGGACAGTCAGTAGAAATCGAAGAAAAAAAATAGTTAAAAAAATCCAATTGCCTTAAATATTTTTAAAACAACTCACCCATCTCAACGTTTTCTTCAAAATCAAACCCCAATTGCTGATTCTTAAGCTGCCGCATCTGCTGGATACGCAGCTTACGTCCTGCGATAAGCCGTAGCACCTCGCGTTGCTGCTCTGTCGTCATATCATGCCATCGCTGGCGCTCCGTTCGACTGCGCAGGCAACCAAAGCAATAGCCTTTTTTATTGCTTTGGCAAAGACCAATACATGGATTGGCAATCTCAAACAGCTCAAACTGTTGGTTCATGGCGACTCCATTGCTATTATCGTCATTCCTTTGACTTGCATAAAACTATTATGACAATATTATTATGTCGCAAATACTGACTAATGGTGTGCCGTTTTATTGTTATTATTTTTGTTTAGCGGGTGCTATGCTTAGCGTCACTAGCCTATATAAGATAATCATAACAAAATTAATAAGTGAGATGATACGTGAACTTGATTTATATCCATGGACTGGACAGTGATGCGAACTCTACCAAG